>JAJSZW010000010.1:27751-49634 GCA_030262895.1 Deltaproteobacteria bacterium
GGCTCAGGAACATCCTTCTCAGAAAAAGTCCCTTTCAGCTCACCTTCCTGTCCTCTGACTTTTGTCTTTTCCCGACCCCCGACCCCTGGCCCCTGCTCCCTGTTCTTTTCCTGATCGCTGCTTTTATCTTCTGTGCTTTCCCCATTCACCTTTACCGAGCTTATATAGACAAAACGTTTAACGCCGGCATTCACGGCCGCAATCGCAAGGCATTTAGTTCCCTCAACATTAACTTTCCTGTATGCAGCAAGCGGATCAACGGAACTTTCGCGCATTACATGGACCCGGGCCGCTAAATGAACAACCTCGTCAATACCGACCAAGGCTTCAGACCAATCAGTTTCCGGGCCAATCATCACCCCTTCAACCCCTGAAGGCAGAACCGTCATTTTAGCTGCGCTCCTGACCGCTCCATGCACCTGGTATCCATCAGCCAACATCCTTTTGCATAATGCCTGGCCGATAAAGCCATTGGCGCCGGTTATTAAAATATTCATTCCATATTTCCTATCCGCAGATTACGCAGATTTTCGCAGATTATAAACGAACCTCTTATGTTCAAGAGATTTTGCTCCAAAGTTAATCAGCATGCCTACTTTAAGGCAAGTTGCTTTCAAGTAGTTAATAAGCTGAACTTTCAAGGCAGCGCCTATAATTTTGTACGTTCTTTGATATGCCATAACATTATATCATTTTCTGTGTAATCTGCGGATCAGATTCAACGGACCACTTGGGTGGGAATTAAGCCGTATAAACCCATTTTGCACGCTTTGGCGAGAGTATGACAAGATGATTCTTGAATTGCTCTGAAGAATGGAGGCGTAAAAGTCGCAACATTTGGTAGTCCCTACAAAGCAGTGCAGGTTTGGGAATACTGCCCTGTTTTACTTTGTAAACACCTGATTTTTCGGTATGTGCTGCCAGAAGACATGATATGTAACTTATTGAAATTATTGACCCGCACTGTTTTGTAGGGACTACCAATATTTTCAAATTAAACTCCTTTTAAGGATCCTAAAGATATTAACGCGAAGGCGCAACGACGCGAGGATTATAGGGTTTTACCGTGAAGCAGTAATTAATTTTTTCCTACAATCGCCTTCAGATCTTTGAGCATCAGGAACAAGTGGAATGGGTCGGTGGGGCTGGGTTCGAATTCCCACTCAGTATACCACTGGCGAGCTACATCATTTTTTGCGTGTACGATTAATGCACGAATGCCTACGATATCAGATACCTGCAAAGTTCGAAGCAGCGCATCCTTGAGCAGGGCACGCCCCAGTCCCTTTCCTTGATGCGCTTTATCCACCGCCAGGCGCGCCAGGAGCATCACCGGTACAGAGTGACGCGCCAAACCCTTCACCACTCTATGCGGTGCCTCCTTAGGTTCAACACTCCCCACTGTCAGGCTGTAGAAGCCCACGACTTCACCATCTTTGCAGCAGACATATGTTTGGGCGCTGTTGGCTTTCTGGTTTATCAGCGCATAGCGTTGCAAAAACCGATTCAAATCCGGCTGGTCACAATCGAAAAATTCAACCGAATCTGCTGCATTGAGTTTATGTACTGGTTCATAGCCCAAAGCGATCAATCCAGAACCCCCGGCTGGTCCAACAGCTTCTTAAGGCGGGACTTGGATTGCACCGGGCGATCTAAAGCTTGCCGGAACATCTCCCATTGGGCATTGTCCAGTCCGAAATGACGTCGATCCGCCAAGGCCTGGTTGGCCGCCGTGATACCTGCTTCCAACAAAAACTCGCTTACATTTTTATGGCAGGCACGAGCGGCCTCTTGCAACAATTGCTTGACCGCAACGCTTGCACGTACATCAATTCGTGCGGATTTCGATTGTATTAAACTGGTCATGGGCACCTCCTTTCATTTATGTTGAAAGTATAACGTACTGACGATGTTATGACAAGAGAAAATGCATGTATTCGTGGTTAATCTAAAACCGCATTATTCTTTTCTTTCTTTTATATTTTTGCGCTTTTTGTGCCTCTTTGCCTGATATCTAATCTTCACCTTCAACTTAATCTGTGTTAATCTGCGTAATCTGCGGACTTATACCAAGAAACCGTCTCACGAATTCCCTCTTCCATCGTATAAGGAGGCTTCCGGTTCAAGTTACGCTTAATTTTTGATATATTCACAGTAAGCGAACTTACGAGGCGATCAACTATTGCGGATTTGCCAAGAAGCCCGGCAGCCAATTGTATGAATTTGGAAGGAAAAAAATATAAGATGGCTGGTCTTCTCATGGAATAAGCAATCCTCTTTATAAGCTCTGGAGTTGAGACATCATCTCCATCACTTAAAAGATAGGTCTTACCTGTCGCACTAGGATTGGTTATACAGTTAACAATTGCGTCAACAAAATTTCCGATATATATCAGGCTCCGGCGATTTTTAATACTAGCCAGAGGAAGCGGAATGCCCCTCCATACTATTCGTAAAAGGCGCAAAAAATTCCCTCTGACCTCAGGCCCATAAACCAGAGGCGGTCTTAAAATAACAACCTCCAAGCCTGTATCTGCCGCAACATCACGCAATACCTGTTCTGCCTCCCATTTACTTATACCATAAGGGTCCTGCGGCTCAGGAACATCCTTCTCAGAAAAAGTCCCTTTCAGCTCACCTTCCTGTCCTCTGACTTTTGTCTTTTCCCGACCCCCGACCCCTGGCCCCTGATCCCAGCGTTTGTCTCCTGTCCTTTCCCCATTAACCTTCACCGAACTTATATAGACAAAACGTTTAACGCCGGCATTCGCGGCCGTAATCGCAAGGCATTTAGTCCCCTCAACATTAACTTCCCTGTATGCGGCAAGCGGGTTAACGGAACTCTCGCGCATAACATGGACCCGGGCCGCTAAATGAACAACCCCGTCAATACCGGCCAGGGCCTCAGACCAATCAGTTTCCGGGCCGATATCACCGACCATTACCCCTTCAACCCCTGAAACCAGAGCCGTCATTTGAGTTGTACCCCTGACAGCTCCCCGCACCTGGTATCCGTCAGCCAACATCCTTTTGCATAATGCCTGGCCGATAAAGCCATTTGCGCCTGTTATCAAAATATTTTCTACTTTCTTACCCACTATTCATGCCAATTCAGCCAATTGTTCAACTATTCTTTCAGCGGCATGACCATCCCATAAAAAAGGTGTTCTTCCCTTCTTAAAGTTTCCATTCATGATTTTTCCATACTCATCAAGGATAGTATCCGGATCTGAACCCACCAATACGTTTGTTCCCACATCTATGGTTACCGGCCTTTCCGTATTTTCTCTCAAAGTTAGACAGGGAATACGCAGATATGTAGTTTCTTCCTGCAGCCCGCCGCTGTCAGTTAAAATAAATTTTGCTGTTTTATTGAGTCGTAAGAATTCAAAATAACCTATGGGTTCTGTAATTATCAGGTTGCGCATTCCTGAAACCTTTCCCGACAATCCGAAGTGATCAATATTTTTTCTTGTTCTGGGATGCATCGGGAAGACAATGGGAATATCTTTCTGGATTTTTTCAAGCGTAAAAAAGATTCCTTCCAAAACCGATCTATCATCCACATTTGACGGCCTGTGCATGGTAAGCGTGGCATAGTTTTTCTCAACAATTCCATCTATGTCTGTCGAATTGTTTTGCGTTAATCCGCGGAAAGGAAGTGGCATATCCTTTATTTTGTCAAGATAGTAGGCAAGTGTATCAATCATTACATTTCCCACAAAAAAGATTCTCTCTTCTTTAACGCCTTCATTTCTGAGATTTTTGTTGGCGCTTTCCTCGGTGGTAAAGAGATAGTCACAGATGGAATCCGTGACCTTCCGATTGATCTCTTCAGGCATGGTCATATCAAAAGACCGCAGGCCGGCTTCCACATGGACGGTTTTAATGCCGAACTTGGCCGCCGTAATAGTGCAGGCCATTGTAGAATTCACATCACCAACTACCAGCACAATGTCCGGTTTTTCATCTTTTATCAATTTTTCAAAGCTCATCATAATTTTTGCAGTCTGCTCTGCATGACTGCCGGATCCAACTCCAAGGTTAATATCCGGTCTTGGAATATCAAGCTGTTCAAAAAAGGTTTTAGACATGGTTTCATCATAGTGCTGACCCGTATGAACAAGTACCGGATTGATTGAATCATTATATTGTTTATAAGCACGCATCAAGGGCGCAATCTTCATAAAATTCGGCCTGGCGCCCACTATATTCACTATTTTCATTATTCTGTTATTACTCCCTTAAAAACATTGATTACTTCGCGAGCCTGCCTCTCTCTTGTATGCTTTGGAGCTGCTTCATAACTCGCTGAGGCTAGTCTTTTTCGCAAAACATGATTGTTTTTTAATTCCAGAACTGTTTGCGCAAAAATCTCCGGGGCTTCAGAAGGAATACACAAACCTGCCCCATCCTTTTCAACTATTTTGCTCGCCTCGCCTCCTTCAGGCCCTACCAGCAAGACAGGAAGTCCCATCCCCATAGCTTCAAAGATTTTTGATGGGATCACAGTTGTGAAAACAGGGGAGTTCTTTAAATGGATCAAAGCAACATCCAGCAGGCTCAAAAATCCCGGCATCCTCTCTTTTGGCTGAGCAGGATAGAAAATCACGTTTTTCAGCCCACGCTTTTTTGCTTCCACAATCAATTTTTCTTTCTCAGCACCGCTCCCAACAAAAAGGAATCTGATTTCATCATCAGTTGTCAAAAGTTCTGCCGCATCCAAAACCTTAACCAACGCATGAGCCATACCGTGTGTTCCGATATAACCGATAACAAATTTGTCTTTTAATCCAAGTTCTTCCAACAAGTCGCTATCTTTTGGCCTGGGACTATAGCGTGGCAGATCAACCCCATTTACTACCACATGAATTTTGCTCTTATCAATTCCACGGCGAATCAAATCTTCTCTGAACGCATTTGTCAAAGCAACAATGGCAGCCGATTTCCGGTACAAGAAAAGCTCCAACTTCTCCATTATCCTTAATGTTAAATTATCTTTCATGGCGCCTACAGCGGTGATAGATGCCGGCCAGAGGTCTCCCAATTCAAAGATAAAAGGTTGCCTTTTAAAAAGAGAAATTACCCATCCACTAACAGCCGCAAAAAACTGTGGGGAAGTCGCCATGACAATATCCGGTTTTTTCTGGAAAAACCCCGCAGCGATAGAGGTAAACATGAACGACACAAAATCGAGGCTTCTAAGCAAAAAACCCTTATTTGCCGAAATAAAAGTTTTTACCCTTACAACCCGAATCCCATCCATCTGTTCAACCTGATACCATCGGTTTTTATAGCCTGGATAAACTTTACCTTCCGGAAAATTTGGCGCACAGGTAATAACCGTCACCTCATGTCCCCATTTTATCCAGTAGCACGCCCTTTCATATACCCTTGTAGCTGAAGCATTACGCTCCGGTGGAAAATTTTCTGTAATGAACAGGATGTGGATTCTGCGATGTGAGTTTTGTGATGTATTCATGTTTTATGACCACTTTCTACCGAACGTAAAGGAATGTAATTCAACCCCAACTTTGTGAGCTAATTGATAAACTTCCAAATCCCGGTAAGATTTCATATCGCCCATCACACCCCCATCACACCCCCATCTCACATCTCACATCTCACATCCCACTTAAATTTTATATAATATTCATCCCTTATCGGCTTAACAACAAGACATTCATTCGAGACAGCTTTGCCAAATTCGGGATAATAATGTTGATTTTCTATAATAATATTCGCATCTGTTTCATAGGTCATGGAAATATCATCCGAAAAAATTCGCCTGTTACGAGAATCGACAACTAATCCGGGATAAAGATGATAAAAAGCCACAGCTTCCGAAAAATCACCTATGACCTGATCCTTAATTTCAAGGGAATTATCTTTCAAACACCATTCACGCCAATGCACAGGCTTTCCTTTTAAGCGGGTGTACCCATCATGCCCACACCTTATCCATAATCCTTGTTTTCCCTTATCTTCATTTTCAAGCCCCAAAGGATATGCCCTTTTTGCCACCCGAAACCCATCCCAGACCTCAGAAGAATTTTTCCCATCAACAACCAGGGTATTATGACAGGCTGTTCCCCGCTGCATGAGCCGTTCCCTTGAATTACCATAACAGGAAATACCGGAGTTCACAAAAATGCGTTGCCAGGGTGTTTCCTTTTTGCTACGCACTGAAAACTCAAAACTCAACGTATCTGCATGGGCATGACCCGGCAGATAATCCGGCCCTATCCTGCCCACATCAGCGATCAGAACTGCATCACCTTTTTGTAATCTTGCATACCCGGAATCCATCAGCAGGTTGATTCCCTCCCGGGGAGATTCAATATTAGAAAAGCCCAAACGCACGGCATATTGCTCCAAATCCACCAGGTCGGGAGCAATACCAAATGCACAATCATTAAAAAAACCTGTCTTTTTGTCAGGATGGCACATTACCTTGAGCCAGAAATGCATCTTTTCAACAGAGCTCAACCAGATCACAGGAAGTATCCGGCCATAAGTTCTCATAATGTTAATAAGATCCAGAATATCTTCCAGAATAACAGAATGGTACATGGGACTTAGTTCAAAATGCCCGCCATCACCCAGAATCTGTTCCGGGACTTGCTTTGACAATATTTTCAATCCCTTATTCAGCCAGAGTTCAGCTTCACTGCCATCAAAAAAAAGCCCCGCAAAGATCAAGGCCTTGGCATTGGCAAACAGATGATTGCCAAGCAGATGATACTCAAGCTTTTTAAACAGATACCGTGTCTGAACTGCCATGCTGTACAGGGCATCATCAGGCAGACCATTCCTGTCCAGCGCCCATTTAATCCAGTTGACAATACGCAAAGAGGTTGGATAAGGCTCCCATCCATTGCCCATACCCGGAGGATTTTCTTCAATCCACTTACCAATCAGATCAAGATGCAGCGCCTTTTTATTTTCAGCATCACACGCCTGCAAATCATCAAAATAGTGAAGATTATAAAGCCAAAGCTTTTCCCATTGGGGATTATTCCAGTCCTTTACAGAATTAAGCCCATGCTCTTGATTCAGAAATTGAAAGCAGTAAGTGGAAAGTAGAGAGGGATTTTTTTTACAAGGGGTTACCCAGTCAGCTTTAATTGATCTTGTTGCAGGCGCCGAAGACATGTCCGGCTTTGGTTTATACAGTTTAAACCATAACCTGCCATAAATCTGAACGGATTTGAGGTATTTAGCAGCATGAAAGAGATGAAGTAAATTCATGAATAACTTTGCGCCATATTTTCTAATTCCACCCAACACCCTTCTTTCAGCGACTCAATAGCGGCAAAGCTTGCCGTTGCAATGTTTATAACCGTTTTCACATTTCATTTACTTGTTTAAGTGCGAAATCGACAACCCTTTGACTCAAATAAATACCATGAGATTGCATTCGATTTATAGCCTCGCGCATCGAAAAATCAAAACCATCTTGCTTTGCACGGATCAGCACACCAATTGAGCCTGTCAGTTTGAGCCCATTCAATCGAGCAATTCTCCGACCCATGGGCTCGTCAATACAAACTGTGTGAATATTTTCATCCAATGCAAGCTGAATAACAGAAGCCTCACCTAAATCGAGTGCGTTTCGTAGAAACGGGGGAATGGTCAAGGAATTGGATCGTTTTTCAATAAAGCTTGATCTTTTAAATTCACTCACTCCAAAATCCGAAGATCCACCTGTTTCAATTTCTTGAGAAACCTCAAAAGAAACAAGAACACGTTTGTAAAGCAGCTCCAGCAATGATAAGTCGCCAAAACCGGCTATGAGAGCAAGCAAAGGCCCCGTGTTAATGACAAGTTCTTCTGTTTCAGGCATTTTGCATATCCGATAAAAGCTCATCTTCTTCAAGGTCAATCATTGGCACATTGAACCGATGAAGATTGAGTAAAAATTCAACCCTGTCAAGTCCGGCCAATGATGCCGCCATGCCGGATGACAGCCTTTTCATCTCAAACAGCTTTACCGCCATTGCCATCCTTGCTTCTTCCTCAAATGCCTTCTTTGTTGTTTGAAGAATATCCGGTAAATTTTGCGGATATTCAATATTGAGTTGATTGAGCATATCTCACCTCCAAGCCATTATTAAATTAACCTTAATCCATAACAGCAAATTATGATAGCGCTTAATTTTTCCGCGTCCATCTGCGACTAATTTTCTACCTCCACCCAACGCCCTTCTCTCAGCGACTCAATAGCGGCAAAGCTCGCACTGGTGGTATTTGTAATCTCCTCATAAGAAATCAGCGGCTCACCGCCATTCTTCAACCGCTCAATCAGCAGTCTGAACTGATCAGAATGCCCCTTATCCTGCTTTTTTTTCAGACGGGAAAAACCTTTAAAACCAAACCCTCTTAATATCCGCCAGTTGTCCAGAACAAGGGAGTGGCCCTGGGAGTGGACCTCAATGCGTTCCTTGGAGTAGGCTTTATTGCCATTGGCAAAATAATTAATCACAGCGTTGGAGCCATTCTCATAGCGCAACAGAATACTTGCATTGTCAGTATTCTCCGCGGGAGATGTCCCCATTGCATTCATGCAAACCGCAACAACCCTGCTTCCGGTCAGGTAAGAACAAAGATCAATAAAATGGCACGCTTCACCAACAATGCGGCCTCCGCCAACCGCAAGATCATGAACCCATGAACCGGCAGGAATTTCACCGGCATTCATGGTAGCCACAATATTTACCGCCCCCATACCAATAAGGGTCTTCATTTTCCGGGCAAATGGAGCAAAACGTCGATTAAAACCAACAGTTAACACCGGGCCATCAGGCTTAGCAGAAACACGTTTATATACCTCATCAATCCGGATCAATTCCTCCTGATTTAAGCAGAGGGGTTTTTCCACAAAAACGCTCTTGCCCGCCTCCAGGGATTCAATAACCATGGAGGCATGCAAATCATGCCTCGTGGTGATCATCATCAGATCAACTTCATCATCTTTAAGCACCTGTCGGTAATCAGTTGCCGCACAGGCAAACCCTGCGCGCCTGGCCAGCGTGCCGGCGGACAGCCCTCCGGCAGAAACAATATATTTAAGCTGTGCATCAAGGGATTTCAGGGCCGGAAGAAGCGTAGCGCCGGTAAAATTGCCGGCACCGACAATACCTATAACCCCTTTCCCTTTAGTGAAAGATCTCTCAGTCACTGTTACAATCGAACTTGTATCGACATTGTCTTCATAGACCAACAAAGATGCAATGGAGGAAGAACCGCTCATGTTTTCATAAATGCGGCTGTACTCTGCCAGAGGAACCCGCTCTGTAATCAACGGTTCCACGTCAAGCTGCCCGCTCTCTATTGCGGAAAGAATCGCTTCAAAATTGCGTTTTTCGGTCCAGCGAACAAAGGCAATTGGATAGTCCTGCCCTTTTTGCTCGTAGTTATCATCATAACGCCCAGGACCATAGGAGCATGACACCTGAAAGCTCAACTCCTTTTCGTAGAATTCCGCCCGGGAAATATCAAGACCCACAACTCCAACCAAGACAATACGCCCCCGCTTGCGACTCATGCGCGCTGACTGGGAGATAATTTCATTGCTTTTGGCTGATGCGGTAATGAGCACAGCATCAGCGCCAATACCACTGGTCTGTTCCTCCACAAACTTGACCTGATCTGTACCCCCTGCCGGATTAACGGCAATAATGCCAAGCTTGCAGGCAATATCCACCTTTGTCTGGTCATAATCAAAACCAATAACCCTGCATCCATTGGCCCTGAGAATCTGCGCAGCAATAAGACCTATTAACCCAAGACCAATAATAACAATCGTTTCTCCAAAGGCCGGCTTAAGAAGACGAACCCCTTGCAGCCCGATAGCCCCAATCACTGTAAAAGTCGCGGCATCATCGCTGACACCGGCAGGAATTTTGGCACATAGATTTTTCGGCACACAAACGATTTCCGCATGCGGGCCATTGGAGGCAACCCTGTCGCTGATCTTCAGGCCACTGACCTCTGATCCCTGACCTCCGACCGCTATGATTTCCCCCACATTGCAGTATCCCAGAGGCAGCGGCTGGCCCAGTTTATTAAAAACAGCTTCCAGGGTCGGCAGCAGCCCATCGCTTCGAATCTTGTCGAGCACCATCCTGACTTTATCGGGTTGCTGACGGGCCTTTTGTATCAGGTTTGCATGGCCGAACTCAACCAGCATCCGTTCAGTTCCAAGAGAAACAAGGGAACGAGACGTTTGGATCTGAACGTAGCCTGCCTTTATTTGCGGAGCAGGGAGTTCTTCCAAGGTTGTTTCACCGGTTTTAAGGTTTTGGATTATTTGTTTCACGTTAATCGTTCTATCAGGTTATCGATTTTCTCTAATGCTTGCGTAAAGATTGCAGACAGAGCGGTAGTTTTTTTCTTTTTGGCAACTCTACACACATTACATTGACGCAACCTTGTAGAACAATCGCCGATTTTGCTCAACAACTTTATCATCCTTTGTCACCTGAAGCCCATACTCCCACGCCCTTTCAGACCATTTCACATATTCCTCATTATTCATGTCAACGCACTGCTGAAGAACATCTTGAAACATCTCCGGCTTATTTAAAGCCAAATCCCACCCGATACCCTTCTCTTCCAAACCCCGCCAGGGAGTTTGATCGCTGATCAAAACAGGACACCCAGTGCAAAGCGCTTCTAATATCACATGACCAAAATTTTCCCCAAGCGTAGGCAGAAACAAAAGATCATGTTCCCTCATGACAGCGCTCGTCTTGTCATGCTCCACACTGCCGCAATACAGGACTTCAATATTTTCCGACAAGCTGCTGATAATCTTCTGACACTCCGCCCAATAAGTCTTGTCCTCCATTGGCCCATAAATACTAAACTGAATTTTTCCCTTTAATCCATTGAGCATCTTCAAAGCACCGTCCAGGTTCTTCATTCGAGATATGCGTGACAAAAAAACAATCTTCAAACATCCTTTCGTTTTATCACTTACTACTGCCGGTTCATCCGCTGTATTAAGCGGCGGCGGCAAATTTGGGGCAACCATCACCCGCGCATTTCTCCCGAACCAGCGCCGGATATAGAGCTCCTCATGTTCGCTTGATGCCTGCCAGATAATGTCTTTATAAAGACCAAGCGCTTTCGCCACCGTCATATACACCCGTTTCTTAAAGCTCTTCAGCCCAAGGGCGCCGGGCGAAAACTCCCCGCGAGGGGCAATGACCAATGGCCTGTCAAGAATCAGCCGCAACTTTCTTAACAAAAGCAGTTTAATGGTAAAATGAGGCGAGAAGAAGCTGTTGAGATAGAGAATATCATAGTCAGTTGAACATAAAAGCCTTCTAAAGCACCTTAAAGAACGCTTCTTCAAGGGTATATAAAAAACCATCGCCCTTCCAACTCTGTTCCAATCGGCCACCTTAATGTTGCGATAAGGCTTTTCATCTCCAGAATCACGATCAGCAGTAACAATCTTGAATTGGAACTCATCCCCCAACCTATCCACCAAGTTTGCAATAGTACGAATCGGGCCGCCGGACTTATAGCCGGGGAGATAGTGGCCGACAGATGTGAGGATTCTCACTTAAATCTTCTTTGGTCAACAACAGGGAACCTATTGATTATAACATAATATCTTAAGCCTGAAATGTCCTCACAAAGCCGTGTCGCAACATAGGATGGCCCGCTGGCTTCGGCATTGATACTTGGTACAATTTGGATTGTTTTGATCATTGGGGTTACCTTCAACTTAACCAAGGAGCTTTGGGACGTGGTTTCCCTTCCCCTGCTTTACTGTGGTTAATAATCCTGAGCAGATAGTCCGCAGTAGCGCTTCCTTGAATGCATTGCGACCACTCACGAATTCGGGCACGTTGTTCCGGTTTAACATGGCCTTTTCTGATCCAGCTTTCCATGACCGATCTCAAAGATTCAACCGACCCGAATTCAACCACAGACCCGCGTTCAGATGCGCCCAACAAATCCGCCGCTCCACAGTGATTGGTGCATACAACAGGCACACCCCGCATAAGAGCCTCATTGACAACAGCACCCCAACCATCCCATCGACTGGGCAACACAAGCAGATCAGCGGATTGCAAACGAAGCATTGCCTCGGAATTTTGCATGGCTCCAAAGTAATTAACTTTTTCCTCTATTCCCAGTTTTCTGGTCAACTCTTGAAAATTAGCCCGATCTTTTCCTTCTCCAATAACTTCAAGATGCCAGCCTTTATCTCTCAAACCTGAAAGTGCCTGCAATAGCAGGTCAATACCCTTTCGCTTTATGCACTGACCCACGAATACTATTTTATAAGCGCCATCAGTTGATTCAGAACAATGTCCCGATTTCGGACAATCCGTAGAATAGGCGAATTCAACTATCTTTCTGTCTGCGAATCCACACAGTTTAAACCACCGCACAGCCAAACCGCCTACTGCAAAAATATAGTTAATGGATTTTCCGTAACGCCACACATCAAACCTCCCGCGCAACAGGCGTAAGCCACCATTGAATCCCTGCCAGCGACTTGGTTCTGAAATAATTGCACGGAAAGTTTTTACATTAAGCGAAGCCCCGAAGGCTGACCAGACAAAAGGATAACCCCTCATTCCGCTAAAAAAATGGCAAGTCTCTTTCGAACGATTTTGGATTAATTCCTCAATCTGTTTCTGAGCAGGATTAATAATCAGCTTGGCAGGCGAGCAATCAGGAACAGCCCAGCCCAATTTAACACGCTCGTCTGTCAATTTTCGAGGCACCGCCAATATCACATCCCCCTTAAACTTTTTTGCCACTTCTCTTATAAAGGGCACCTGAAGTGAGCTTACTATATTCTGCCAAAATATAATGCGTGACAAAACCTTCATTAAAACACCTCTTAAAAAATGCTTATCTCAAAATCGCTTTCTCCAGCCAATTGGAAAGACTTTTTGCCTGCATCCTCCATGTTCGGCTTGCCTTAAACCATGATTTCACGCTTTTTTTATATCCATATCTTTTGTTTTGTGACCAGCCAAATATTTCGTCTATCTTTCTAGCAATAGATTCTGGTGTGTCATCCCTTGGAACTTGAAGAAATCTGCGATACTCCAGACTTAAACCCTCTGTCCAACTGCTCACAACAGGCTTTCCATAAGAAAGATAATTCAATATCTTCGAAGGAAAGATCATTCTATTATCATCAATATCTGCTGGTCTTAAATTTAAAAACAGATCAGCCCTTTGATGAAGTTGATGAAGTTCATCATTAGAAACAAATCCCAATTTCTTCACCCGCGGATCATTATCGCACAGTCGTTTTATAAAAGGGGAATCACCTTTACCACATAACCATATCTCAATATTTTGCGTTTTTACCCGTGATAAAGCTTCTGCCATCATATCAACAGCAACAAACTTGTTGTATTTGCCTGCATACAATAGCACTTGTTTATTTTGATTATGGGTATGCGTCGCCACAATATCACCATACCATTCATCGTTTCCTCCATCCAGATGCAATTTCGGTTGGAGGAAGGGGCAATTTTGAAATCCCCAATAAGAAAGAAAAACAAAGCCAGATGCAGCGCTAAGCGTCTTCCTGAAAACCTTCCAATCCGGGCGCGGGTCATCATAATCTAGGATAACCGGGACCCAGGGAATATTGAAGATTTTTATCGTATATTCTCCAGATGCGATGTTCCAATAGTAGGGATTATAGCATAAGATAACATCTGGGCAAAAATTTTTGACAGCACTGAGCAATGCCTTTCGATATTGCGCTTTTAGAATATATTTTCTGATGTGAGGTATGTTCAGATATCGAACGATTTCTCCATTAAATTGCGGATCAAGTTCCCGGCTATCTCCTGGCAGCAAGCTGCCTTTCGGCCAGACAGGCTCCGGACGGTGAGCAATTAAATAAACAGAATGTCCCTCATTCTTAAGCCCGTTCAGCAGGCCGGCAGTCCAACGGTTTGCTGCCTGGTTTACTGCAAGGAAACGGCGAAGCGCATCTTCAGTAAAAACTCCACCTAACCAAATAATTTTCATAAATGTAACCACTTGGCCTGTCGAGCTTTTACAAGCACCGAAGGTTGCTCATAAATTAAAAATACTGAATATGAAAATCCAGCGAAAGTCATTATCCAAAATCCGGCGCCTAAACCGAAAACATAATGCCCGGTCATAGCGCCAAAGGTACCTGTTGCTATAGTTGCTATTGCAACTGCCTTTATTTCTCCAATATGTGATCGCCTATAAACAAGCGTGTTTTTCATAACCGCAATACATAGGATAATAATAATAACTATACCCGAATACCATCCGTTTGTTCGAATAGACTGAATGAAAGTGTTATGTGCGCCTGATTTGACATAAATATCACCCCTTGAAATATGATGCAGGACAAAGGGACGTCCTGAAGGTTTTAAAAAGTATGGAGGCTCAAAGATGTATTCTATATTAGCTTGCCACCAATTAGCGCGATCATAGAAAATCTTACTTTTAAGTTTCTCTACCATTGTCACATTATCAGCCGAAGATATCGGACTCCCTAATCCGGATTCCTCAGTAGCTTTCACCACAAAAACCACAAACAAAATCGATATGATGAGTGCAGGTAATCCTATGTTCCAGGAAATTAGACTTTTCAAGAATCCTTTTCTTAAAAAAACAAAAATCCCAAGGAGCGTTGATATAAAAAACAAACCTAACAGGGTAAATGTACCTTCACCCGGCACTGTAATCCCTGCACAGTATAATCCAATACATATATATGATAGTAGATAAATAAATCGTGCTTTTATATTTTTCATATCCCAGCAACAAAAAAATAAGGCTGGAACAAAAGCTGCAAAATACCATAAAAGCCTATGATGAAATAAAGCAGATGCTGACAGAAGTAATAAAATTAAAATAAAAGGCGAAAGTTTTTTATAAATGAGATCAAAAGACCGAAGCCATTTTTGCCCTAAAATTATGCCATAAAAATATGTGCCTGATATCAAAAGATACCTCATTGGCTCAGACCAGCCATCATTACCTTCAGCAAATCCACGGAAACAAATTATTGAAGTCGGAATAAATGCACTCAGCCAAAGAAAAAATATCATCCTACAAGTGGACAAAATAGATTTAACTTTAAAAAAATAATCACATATAACCCGTAGTCCGGCAACTATAGCACACGCTAACGGCACATTCAGGAAGAACCCGCCAATTTCAAAACCATTGGCCTGAAAAACTCCTTGGGAAAAAAGATCGAGCCCATAATCTTTTAAGAGAAAGTTTGCTGGTCTTAGAAACAAAACCAATAGGACGTGAAGGTACCGAGGATCTGCTTTCCAGATGATAATTACCGCAAGCAGGCATGATAAAAGGATAGATATATCTGATGCATAGAATTGCAGCCCAAATAAACACAGGGCAACAAAAAGAGCATGATTCGGGGATAAATGTAAGTGCATATATTTATAGAATATTGTTTATATTATGCATGGTTATCGATCACGGACAGTCCCAACTACTTTGGCTGGATTCCCTCCCACAACAGAAAAAGGCTCCACATCTCGGGTTACTACACTACCAGCCCCCACAACTGAGCCTCGACCTATTGTTACCCCTTTTAAAATAAAAGATCTCGCTCCTATAAATGTATCGTCTCCTATGCTAACCTTCTGAACTTTTGTCTGCCCCGAACCCCTTCTGTCCGCAGGATGAATTGGATGCGCATCGCTATCTGTTATAATTACACCGGTTCCAATTAAAACATGGTTCCCGATTTTGATTTCGCTTGCAGCGGAAACAGTTGCCCCGGAGATACCAACGTAATCACCAACTATGATCCTGGCTCCCGGCCTTAAAGTCTTGAGAATGACCCTTTGAAAAACACCAAGAGAATTGTGCCGGGGATTGCTGCAAGCGACAAAATGGCTTCCTATCCTGATGGAACCTCGTTTACGCATTTGTATCAGAGGTAAACCCCAAAAACGCCATGAAGGATACCATGACAAACCTTTCCAGATGCAAAAAAGATAATCAACAGGTATATGCGGCCAATAAAAAAGATCCAAAATAAGATCTTTTTGTTTCCTGTTCAAACGATTTTTAAGCCAATTTTTCATTACCCAATATCTCTTTGTAAGCTTTCAGATATTCATCAGCAACTTTATCCATTATAAAATATTTTCTTGCCCGATTGAAACCTTGCGCGGCAACCTCGTTGTATAAAGTTTGATTCAAAGCCAACATTATCATCTTTTTTGCTACGTCGTCTGGGTTAGAAACATCGGCTAAACCCCCTGCTTCTCCATTATCCAAAACCCATGGGACAGCCCCGCTATCTCGTCCTCCAATGACAGGCAAACCACTGGCCATAGCCTCAACTAATGTCATGCAAAAAGATTCTTCTAAACTGGCATGCACAAAAATATCCGCTTCATTCCTTAGAACCTCCAAGCACTCTGTGTGGATAAGATACCCGCGAAAATCTACATTTTTATAAAGACCTTTTTTTAATGCCCAACGCTCACCAATATCTCCAGGCCCAAGGCCCGCACCGATAACAATAAGCCTGGCTTCGGGAATTTGTTTTAAAACTTGGGGGAAAGCTTTTAAAATTACTTTCAAATTTTTACTTGGACCCCAGCCTGATATTGAAACAAAAACAGGAGCTTTTTTTGAGTTAAACTGCTTTGAACTTTTTTGAAATAATTCTAAAGACAAACCGTTAGGTATCAGCCAAATTCTACGGCGATAAAAAAAATGGCGGCGATAATGATCTTCAAGGTAAGGGGAGATTACAGAAAGATTTCCAATAAAAGGGACTACCCTATAAGCGTAAATAAGCCGAAAAATTCTATATGGGGAAGTCATGTGCCTGATAATCGCCCATGGAGAATCCCTGGCTGTAATTAAGTGAGGGCAACCGGAAGCTATGGCGGCATGAGCGAACTCATATGTCCATTGCGCATGGACGATATCAGGATTTGCCTTCTTTATTGACTCCACCATTGCTCTAATCTCCAACCTATATCCATCCAGACAAAAAAGATACTTCCCTCGACGTGGTGTTACCCACAACGTTAATCTGTCTCCAGACCAGACTTTGGTTTTTTCCATTTGCGGTGTAGAAGTTACTACATGAACATCATGTCCAAGGCTAAGATAAATCCTGATAAGGTATGCAGCCAAAGGATATCTATAGCCTTCGGGCAGGCTATCCCCATTTTCAACATAGTCAGCTAATAATTGAAGACTTATGGGGGAACAAATTAGAATTTTCATAAAAGTATTTTATCCTAAAATTGTATAATAGATAAGTTTCTTTCCCGTCATTATCAATCAGTTATTCTGATACCACAAATACCCATCCCCGGCATTTCTGTATAACTTTTGTATTGGCAAAAGTTATCAATGAAAGCCCTGCAGTCATTTCCACAATTGTATGCGGAGCTGTTGCTATAGCGTTCATAAAAACCCTTTTCTCTTTCTCCCCACCACGATAAGGATACTTTGTGGGCATGTAGCCAGCAAAGAAGTCTTTCGTTAATCGAAGCCTTGGTATATAAACGTTGAAAGAAGAAACGACCATTCTTTCCTTGAACCTCATGCGTACCTTCGTAAGGTTTGCAGCCATCTGGTAAATATTCGTCCTCATGTCGCTTATTTTCCGATAATGGGACAGTTAGGGCAAGTACCCCCCCCGGGTTTAGATATTTTAGCATAAATGACAGTGCTTTTGTGTCATCATATTCTCCTGCAATGTGTTCTATCACCGAAATGGAGGAAACAAAATCAAACGATTTCTTGTGGGTATTCAATAGACCACGAACTCCTTGATTGTATATTTCCACATTATCCAGTCCGAGCAACTTGATACAATATTTGCTTAATTCACCATCAAAGGGGTCTGGGTTTAATAGTATAAACTTGGTATTTTTAAGTTGGCTTGCCAGATATAGCGGGAAAAGTCTTGGAGAACTAATATCCAGAATTGTCTTTGGTGTTTTCGGTAGTTGTCGTAAACAAAAATCAAATTCAAAATATCGTACCAGTGATATTGGATTTAAAATTTCGCTCAAGCCTCTGACCAGATGACCGCGAGTTGCTTGCATCGCCCCAAGACGACGACCCAGTCGATCAAAGGCAAGGGAAGTAATATTCCTTTTCATTGCATAGTGATATGACCTAATAGCCGAAACAATCTTCCCAGCAAACCTTATGTATTTATAGGGAGTTATGATTGACTGTAATCGCATATTAAAGTCCTTCGTCAGTTGATCTATTTTTTGTAGTACTGACTTCTCCAGTATGAAAACAATGTCCTTGGTTTTTGGGTTTTAAAAAAGGAGCCCATTGCGGTTTTGAGGCTATTCCAGCTACATAGCGGAAAACATCCGAGTAGCATTTGCCCATGTATTTCTCATCAATTAAACGAATAAACGAACTTGCCTCTATAGAAGACTCTTGATATTGGTCAATATTATTCTCAAATTCGATGATCTTTTCGGCGGTATCCTCCGGGCTGTGAGGGTCAAAAAAGCATACATCCATGTTAAAGAGCTTGGCATGCTCTCTTGCAGGTTTAGTATCAGAACAAATAACAGGTTTACCGCACAGACCTCCTTCCTGTATCGCAGCAATGCCAGCTTCCCAAAAAGAAGCCGACACAGAGGCTTTGCAGTTTTGGTATAATGCCGTCATAGCCTCTGTTGATACATATCCCAAAAACATAAATTTCTCACCAACTCCCAGGCTATTAGCAGCTTTTGTAAGTTCCTTAGCAAGAACCTGATCGCCTCCCCCGCTACACACTATGAGAGGGGGTTCTACACCTTTTTTCTTTAAACATCCACACGCCTTAATCAGGTTGATATGATTCTTGCGAGGCGTGATCACTGCTGGATAAAAATAATAATCTCCATGAACTCCCAGTTGCTTAATATCATACTCTTTAGAAACATTCACATTCTGTACCGCTGTGAACGGAACAAGGAATAAACGATCTTTTGCAAATGGATATCGTTCTGATAAATCGTGATATGGATGCGGCCAGGAAGTCACTATCGCTGCTGCATTTTTCATCTGTTGTGAGATTATATTCATATCAACTTCACTATACTCCGGCAGAATCGCATGGACAGTGGTTACCATAGGTAGGTGTTTGTGCTGTGGATCATCACGATGATATGGATAAAAAACTACATTTGCCCATTGCTTCTTTGCCCATCCTGAACGTCTTCCAAAAGGATTAAACCCCAGCAGTCTGGCAATCCGCCCAAAGATACGCAGCGCAATTCTGAGATGCCCTGAACGATCACTCAAAGACACAAAAAAGCCTTGCACAGGATCGGAAATAAAACTGATATTCTGATATTCCTTAAAATAGTCTTTGTAAAATTCCAAATCGGACTTACAAACATCTATTGCGATTTCCTCTACAAATTCCGCACTGCTTTCGATAACAGAGTAAGCAAAATTCTCGATTCCCCTGCTTTTAGTCGGATGAATGGAACGACAATCAACAAGAATCTTCATAGAGGTGTCCTATATTTAAAAACTCTGTTATCATATCAACTCTGCTTATTAGAGATTAAAAAAACCAATCTTTTGCCCTTCTTCTGCAGCATGAAACTTGTAACCAATCCCTTCATAAAGCTTCAATGCAACTACATTCTCTGTATAGACTTTAACTCTAATTCGCTTTGCGCCTTTGCGCCGCGCAATCACGTGGAGAAAATGAATAAATGTTTTGCCTAACCCAATACCCCTTGCCGATTGATGTATAACAATTCCCAGACTCGGTATTTCATATCCTTCGTCCCACCCTCTAAGCATTCCATAGCCAAGGATTTGTTTCCCCTCCACAGATATATAATAAATATCATTACCTGCGTAATTACACCGAATTTCGGCTTCTTTTGCAGTTAGAGGATGTGGGTGAAAGTATTTATAGTCTCCAGCATCTTTTAATTCTTCAAAAAAATCGGTAACTTGTTGTTTCCACTGAGATGTCAAAGCACGAAACTCAAGAGCCTTCTCGTCTTCCATATAATAACCTCTATTTTCGGCCACACCGAATTACTTCCACGATGTATTCTATGTCCTTATCCGTAATACTTGCGTACGTCGGCAAGTTCATCCCATGTGAGCTTAAGTTGTCGGTAACAGGAAGCGATTCACCTCGGTGAATAGATCCTTCGCGAAATGAGGGGAGCCGATGCAGTGGGATGAAAAACGGACGCGTTTCGACACCCTGTTTTTTTAACAGCTCCATTAGCTCATCACGTGAACAGCCATATTCTTTTTCATTTACAGTGATACAAAACAACCACGGAGAAGGTTGTGCCCAATCGGCTATAGGCTGAAATCCAATTCCTGGAATTCCTTCCAACCGTTTATGATACTCGTCAAATATCTTTTGTCGACGAGCTATAATCTGCTCGTACCGCTCAAGTTGAGCGCACAGAATTGCGCAGGAAACATTTGTCAAACGGAAATTATATCCCGTCACCGGAAAATAGTAACGTCGTTGAGGATCCATTCCTTGGCCACGTAACGTTCGGATGCGAAGTTCCAAGTGCGGATCATTAAGTGTTATCGCACCCCCTTCACCGCAGGTAATGATCTTATTTCCATAGAAACTAAAACTTGACAGAGGAGCCAGGCTACCTACCTTCCGCCCTTTGTAAAATGCAAAGTGTGCCTCTGCCGCATCTTCTACCACCCATAAACCGTGTACTCCCGCAATGTGGTTTATCGCATCCATATCAGCAGGGTGTCCGTACAGATGTACTGCTATAATTCCTTTTGTCCGCCGGGTAATGTTCGGCTCCAGCAACTTTGGATCAATACACCATGTATCTGGGTCAACATCAACAAAAACAGGTTCAGCTCCCATGTAACGTACAGCATTTGCTGTAGCAATATAGGTTAATGACGGAACCAACACTTCATCGCCAAGGCGCACATCAAGCGCCAGAAGAGCAAGGTGCAAAGCCACAGTGCCGTTGCACACTCCAATCGCTGTTCGTCTTTCACAAAGCTCTGCGAAGGTTTTCTCGAACTGATTCACGTAGGAACCGGTTGAAGAAATCCATGAGCTACGAATGGCATCAACGACATATTTTTCTTCGTTCCCTGACAGATCCGGTGCTGCAACCGGAATTATCTTTTTCCCGCTCATTCTTTTTCCTCACAGTATTGATTTGTAAGTAGACAAATAAAATATTAACTGGGTTATTATGCAAAGTTTGGACATTTATTATCAAAATCGTATCTTATCAGACTCATACTCTTCATCAGAAACACAACAGGCACGTTTCCATTTATTCTCCGGATTCGCCCAGACTTCAAAGACGTAACCTGCATCAATACAAGGAACTTGTAAGGGTTCGAGTTGAACAAGAATATTCGGTTTTCCAACTCCTGCCCCAACAACTGCTATATCAACCCGCCCGATGTAGCCGCTTATGTCAATGCGATCAAATAACGAACGCGATGAAGAAATTGAGCACCAATGTACTTCTGCCACACCCTCACGTTCCAGCCTTTCTATAATACGTTGCTGTTTAACTCCGGTTGCACTATGAACCACAAGTACGCGACGTCCCCCAAAAATTTCAGTCCTACGAGGCCCTGTCAACATGGCGTACACAAAGTAAAAAGGGGTATAATTATCCCCTGTCAATATAATTGCATTATCGTTCAACCATTGTTTAAAAGCTGGAAGGTAGTGTTCTTGAAATGGAGCAGGGCCGTAGCTTAAGTGCAAAGCCAATATGCCTTTTTCACTAATTTCCCTAATAAACCTTCCATAGCTCGCTTTAGCATCTCGCCATTCCTCTTTTGAATATTCTCCAGAAGAAACAGTTTTTTGGGTAGCAGCAAAGAACTTACCACATTTAAG
>JAJSZW010000011.1 GCA_030262895.1 Deltaproteobacteria bacterium
AAGATTCGAAATGGAAAAGATCGAGTATACCGAACGTACCTGCATAATCGTGGTCGATCTCAAGAGCCAGGCAGCGAACATTCTGATCGGCGTAGTGGTCGATTCCGTCTCAGAAGTCTTAAACATCAAAGCTGATGACATAGAAGATACGCCGACATTCGGAACCAGGCTGAATACAGACTACATTCTCGGCATGGCCAAGATGGAAGGAGGTGTGAAGATCTTGCTCGATATTGATCGGGTGCTTAGCGAAGAAGAGGTGGCTGCCTTGGAGAACGCAGCATAGATGGGGGATTGGATGATTGTCGGGTGGCATGGACAAACCGGCAAAACCGACTAAAAAAGGAGAGCTTAACCATGTTTAAAGCAATGACGATAGGAAAGAGGATTGGATTGGGGTTTGGTATTATTATGCTTCTTTTGGGTATTTTGGGCCTTGTAAGCTATACAGGGATCAGCGGCATTGTTTCCAATGCTGTCAGCATGATTACAGGGAGCAATATCCAGGAAGTGATGAAGCAAAAAGAAATAGACCATTTAAACTGGCTGGCAGCTTTGACGCACTACATGCAGGACCACGACGTCAAAGAGCTTAAAGTTCAGAGCGACGATCATCTCTGCGGGTTTGGAAAATGGCTATACGGTGAGGATAGGAAAAAGGCCGAGGAAGCAGTGCCGAGCCTTGTTCCCATCCTAAAAGCTATGGAAGAACCCCACAGTCATCTGCACCAATCCGCAATAGACATTGAAAAGCATTTTAATAAACTGAATGTTGGCGACACCATGGGGGCTTTGTATAGGGCGGAACGAGACCATGTAGTTTGGCATAAGGAACTGATCCATGAAATTGTAAATAAGAAAAAAAAGCTATCTGTACAACTCGACCATCTATTGTGCGGTTTTGGCAAGTGGCTTTACGGTCAGGAAGCTGCCGCCCTTGCCAAGGAGTTTGCTGATTTTGCCCCTCTATTAGAAAAAATAAAAGGGCCGCACCACGAACTGCATAATGCAGGTCATCTGGTAAATGAAAAACTGGCAGCCAGCGACTTTGAAGGAGCCATGGCCATAGCCAACGGAAAGATTGCAGGTTATGTCAAAGAGGTAAGGGGTATCTTGCATGAGTTGCTCGGCCTGGTAGAGACCATGGCAGAGGGTCAGCATGAGGCAGGGAAGATATTTGCAACAGTTAGCCAGAAGAATTTAAAAGAAGTCCAAGCCCTCATGCACGAGGCTACCGACGTAGTGAACAAGAACATGATCACCCAGGATGTGCTCCTTAGCGGGGCCAGCAAGAACAAGATTGTCATTATGGTCCTGGGGATAGGCGCCCTGGTGCTGGGCGCGGTTTTAGCATTTTTTATCGGACGAAGCCTGGTTAATGTTTTGAGTCAGATGGCTGGAACTATGTCCGAAGGAGCAAGCCAGGTGGCCTCAGCCTCAGCCCAGGTCTCATCAGCAAGCCAGTCTCTTGCCGAAGGTTCATCCGAGCAGGCAGCCTCAATCGAAGAGACATCATCATCCCTCGAAGAGATGTCCTCCATGACCAAACAGAATGCAGACAATGCCGGTCAGGCGGATAATCTTATGAAAGAGGCCAACCATGTGGTCGGAGATGCCAACTCTTCCATGACCGAGCTTACCACGTCCATGCAAGAAATTTCAAATGCAAGCGATGAAACCCAGAAGGTCGTCAAGACAATCGATGAGATTGCCTTTCAGACCAATTTATTAGCCTTAAATGCGGCAGTAGAAGCAGCCCGTGCAGGCGAAGCAGGAGCAGGTTTTGCAGTAGTAGCGGAAGAGGTCAGAAATCTGGCGCTCCGCTCTGCTGAAGCAGCCAAAAACACTGCTGTGCTGATAGATGGAACGGTAAAAAAGATCAAGGGCGGATCAGAGCTGGTAGCGCGAACCAATGATGCATTTACAAAAGTTGCGGAAAGCTCTTCCAAAGTAGGAGAACTTATTGCTGAAGTTACTGCAGCATCAAATGAACAGGCCCAGGGTATTGAGCAGACAAACACTGCCGTAGCCGAGATGGACAAGGTAACCCAGCAGAACGCAGCCAATGCTGAAGAATCCGCATCCGCTTCTGAAGAGCTGAGCGCACAGGCAGAGCAGATGATGGGGGTTGTAGGAGAACTGTCAGCCTTAGTCGGCGGAAATAGTAATAGTGAAGAGACTGTAAGCAGGCAGCAAACATTTGGCAAAAAGCACAGGATAGAACCCAAAAGAGCTCTTTCGGCTTCTGCGGGAAAGGCAAAAGTTCCGGCAGTTCATAAAACAAAACCGGCGGAGATCAGTCATGGAGCGGAAGTAAAACCTAATCAGGTAATTCCTTTAGATGAGGGGGATTTTAAGGGGTTTTAAGTAGTGCCTGAACGAAAACCCCTGGTTCCGAGCAGTCATTGCGAGGAGTGAGGAATGAACGACGAAGTAATCCACTTGTTTAAGGGAGATTGCTTCGGTCTTACCTCCCTCGCAATGACAAAAAAACAACAAAGGAGGTATAGTATAGTATTGTTGATTGTGGTTTTTCTGTTCAGCAGCATTGTAAGCCGTTTGATAGACTATAAATGAAACAGCTATCCCAATTCTATGCCTATGCTAAAAAAGGCCCTGATTGGTTATCCACTCAAGTAATTTTATCATATTTTAAGGCTCTAATAAACATAAGGAACGTGGACGAAATAACTTCCCCAACTATGCATCACAGCTTCAGGCCACCTTTGCCCGATCTCAAATCACAAAAATATCGAAATAGCCTGCTATTCCTTCAACTTTTGTGATTTGAGATCGAACAAATTTGACCCAAATCTATGCGCCTACTTGGGGAAGTTATTTCGTCCACGTTCCTAAGCAATATCGGGAAAAAGTGTAAAAATATGCAAAGCAAGAGAAGCGACTTCTGGAGGATCTTCACCATGGTATGATTTTAGGCGCTAAAAAATTTGTTGATAAAATTCGAAAGCAGTTTTTGCCGGATATCCCCCACAATGATTTGCCTCAGCAAAAGCATTTGGCAAAAGATATCAATGCGGAGGATTTATTAAAAAAATCTGCTAAAATCGTTCAAATTGATATTGATAAATGTGTTCAGGCAAAACGATTGCATGGTATAGATAAACACAAACGTGATTTAATCATTTATTTACTTTGGAATAAAGGATTAATGACCAATGAAAAGTTAGGGCGGCTTTTTAATATGAGTTACTCTGCTATCAGTCATTGTGTGAAAACATTTAAAGAGAAGATGAATAAAGATAAAAAAGTGAAAAATCAATTTAAAAAACTTAATTCACAATTCAAGCTTTGACACTTCTGTTGTGCCCATAAATGCCAGATCCTTGCTGCTTCTCTCAGCCATTCTCGCTTCAACTTCATTTTTATCGAGATTCATCAATATCTTGTAAGCACCATATTTCGTCTTGCAGAAATATATGTCAAAAGGATCCTTCTTCCCATTCCTAAAAATCCTCAGCCCAGGCACCTCATCTTTTTGTATATATTCATAATTTGCATTTAACAGCAACGGCTCAATATCATGCTTGTTCTGCCAGGGAACACAGGCACCCTGCATTCCAAGAGCTCGGTCCATGATTGATCTGATTTTTTCCGTGACACCGCCTACTGCCAGGATAATATCACCCGTCAAAGAGCCGGTAACGCCGTATTTTTGATTAACGGGCTGTTTGATAAAATCAGATATCAGAGCAATATCTATGGCAACGGAGGCACTATCCCCTTCCACACCGCCATGGGCCTGGATATATTCCACATGCATTTCATAACCCACATAGGGTGCACCAATTTGTTTCAACACCTTTTTAATCGAGGCCCTTACATTCTGGCCGGCTGCCTTGGCGATATCGCCGATCTTGCCGGGAGCGATTACCGTATCTGATCCTCCGGCATTGATCTGACAATGGATGGGTAGGGGCTGGCCGAACATCTGACCGCTGGATCTTGAATGTATCACAGCCAGACCTACCACATAACCGATTGAGTCGGTCATGGCGCTGATATATTTTTTAAGATCTTTTTTATGCTGAACAATCTCCTTAAAAAGAACACCTTCAAGACTTAAATGCTCTTCCAGAGCTTTCCTTACATGATCCGGTCCGACAAGCCGGGCATTCTCGAGGATAGCCTCAAATTCGGCTGTTTTAATAATGCCGTTTATTGGCCTTAAAATGCTGCTCATTTTTCGGTCCGATGAACGGCAGCGAAGTTCCTTGATTATTTCCAAAATTGCTTCTTTGGAAAAGTCCCGTACCTTTAACTTATAGTCTGCCGGCAGACTGCGGCCGTAAATTTTCTCACTTCTTAGCCTGACACCCTCGTAGCCTTCCTTTGCAATTATGGCTTCCCATGTATTTTCGAATTCTTCCGCAAGATTGATTGTCTCCTGCTTTATATACTGAGCCACCTGCTTGATATTGTTGGGGTTTTCAGGCACGTCACTTTCCAGCAGAATAATTTCCCCCTTGTCTTCTATTCGGCTGAGGAAAGCACCGTCTCCTTCATTGCGTAGAAATTCAAGCGTGTCGTGATTACAGCAGGCAATGATGATGTTATCCGCCTTCAAATGATTTTCAGACCGGTCGGCCGCCCCGCTGCCTGTATTTTTGCCACCTTCAAGAACATAAGACTTGTTTTGCATAATCTCCAGCAGATCCGACATATATCCTACTTTGATCAGCGCCTTTAACTCATCAATGTAAATAATAGGTGATTTTGCATGGACGCCCAGATATGCCCGTTTGTGCGGAGGTGTATGCAGGTTACCTGACTGATAAGGATCATGCCTGAACCCGCCCTTCATATTTCTGGCATCCGGTTCAGAAACTCTGGCCATCAAATCTTGATCTTGATGGGGGTCATAGAGAACTTCGGGAATCATGTCATACAGATGTTTGACGTTATTGCGTTTACCCGCCGATGATTCACGCTGCATTTTTTCCTGAACCTGATGATTATTCTCCTGCATGTATATGAAGATGGATCCAATGCCGGCAAGCCCGGTAATAACAAAGGCAGAAGAAAAAAACAAACCGGTCAGCACGCTAATGCCGCACGCCCACAGCAATCCTTTTTTAACTTTTCTGACGGCTTTGATTTGATCAGCCAGGCTGAATTCATCCATACTCTCTTCGGCAACTTCTATCTCCCTATTGATACCTGATATGATTTCATCGATCCTGGAGGGACTTTCATAGGCAATGCGTATATTATTCTTGTCCTTGCCGGGGTACGCTACAATAGCGGCCGTGGGTTTTAAATAATCACCAAGTGATTGATCGATAACTGTGTTAAACATATTGGCAAGCATCGATTTGCCGGTACCCGGCCTTCCAACCATGAGGATATGGCCTTTATTTTGGGCAATTTTCCGAATTGCCGCCTTGGCTCTGTCCTGAAAAATAACTTTTTCGATAGGATCTTCCGGTAACGCAATTTGTGAAGTGTCCTGAAAATAATCAAGGTGCTGCGCCAGTATCTGCGGGTAACGCATCAACTCCTTGATCCAGATGTAATCATTATCTTTGTAATCACTTTCCACTTTGGTATCCTTTGAAAGAATCGAGCAGGTAAAAGCTGCCTGCATCCGTTACCGCCGACATCTCATTAATGACCGCATAAAGCTGGGGCAAATCCGCTTTGATCGGTTCAAGTGCCCTGAGATTATGCATCACGGCAAGACTGGTACACAATTGTCGTTCACCACGATCGTCCTGCGGAACATAGTGAAAAGAGATTCCCAGTTGCAAATGGTTCAGTGCATTCGCCACTATATTCCTTTGTACTCTATCAACATTATGCTGTTTGAATACATTTTTGTAGATCAGCGGCAGATGGGATCCTGAATATTCTATATCTGGCCTTTTGAACAGCAACTTCAGCGGTTCGGCTTTGCCCGCCATGCAAAGATTAAGAGAATCATTAAACCGGACATCCGCTTTAATTAATTGCTCAAGCAATTGCATGTAATGTATAAGTTTTGTATTTTCAATCCAGTATTCAATCTTATTGTTGCAATCAAGAACGCACGCTTTTGACGTGCCGGCATGCCTGAATTTTATCATTCTGTACGCATGAGTATAGTCAAAGGTTGCAAAATCAAAGCCTTTCATTTCGAACAATCCATCCGCCATATAGGCTTGATTGAGAATGACATCCACATCCTTTAATATATAATTGATAACATAGGCAATTTGTTCATCGACATTCCCGTGAAGTGTCAAATTAGATATATTGCCTGCCGAATCTCGGCATTTCCCTGTAACATCAACTATTTTTTGCCGGTCCAGTTTTGTAAGTTTACGAATCACATGGTTATATGGCTTTAACAATTCATGGATTTTATCGCAATGCGCCTTGAGCTTTTCATCTTCAAGCAGCACAGGGTCGGTTCCATATTGAGCCATTAGCATCTCTTCGGAAAGAACTTCTGCTTGCCGGAATATCGGTAAAACCCGCGCCATCATGCGCTTTAATTTATTCCTGATAGTATCGGCAGGCTGCACATAACGGAGCAAACAGCCGACCAGTTTGCGATCTACCTTAATCGGGTGCGGACTCAACAAATACCGGGCCAGGCCTGAAATTTTATATTCCAAAACCGTTTCGGCGTTAAGCTCTTGGCCAATGCGGCTTAGATCCAGGTACACATGTTGGCCCCGGGAAATCACCCACATCTCTTTCGGATTTAATGTATCCTTGCCACCCGTTCCCCGTTCCCCGTTCCCATTGCGTCTATTAAACAACTCTTTTTACTCCATTCTTTGCATTTGAAAGATTTTTCGTATCTGTTCCGGTTGCCCTGTTCACGCTTCAATATCTTCAAATCGTTTAATTCCTTTCAGTATAACTTTGAGCCGTGCTCTTTTTAGTACTCCCTTAAAGGGTAAACCCTGGAACTTTGAACCTGTGTTGTTGCGTTTTTTTTACAGCCAGTTTCCCCATAGCTATAAAGATCAATAGCAAAAAGAGCAAAAACCTTGCCAAAAAACTCGAAATAATTTTATTGCTTTAAATTCAATCACTTTTAATGCATACAAGAAGATTATATCCAAATAGTGTAAACTATTTTCCCAAATTTTGTGAAAATAATTACATACTTTTTGTAAAGAATCGGGGTCAAAGCTTGACAATTAAGCTACTATCATTTAGGAAAATCAGTATGGGTAGAGCATGGCGAATTGAATATGAAGGTGCATTATATCACTTAATGTCCCGGGGAAATGACGGACAGCATATTTACTTAAATGACGCTGATCGAAATTTGTTTTTAGAAACGATCTCGGAAATGTTGGAGCGTTTTAAAGTGGATATCTTTGCCTATGTTTTAATGTCCAATTATTATCATCTCCTGGTAAGAACCAATCGTGCAAATTTAAAAAAGGCAATGCAATGGTTTGGCACGACCTATACCCGAAGATTCAATAACACCGATTTTCGCGCAGTTTTAACCGTCATAGCAATATAAGATTTTTCAGTCAAAAAATTACCGCTGGCTCATTGTCGTTCTTTGCTTTGCAGCCATGTATTGCTTTTATATACAGGGGATTACCAAAAACAAAAGTAATGTTGTTATCTTCACAAAAATCTGATACTCAGTAATATAAAAACATGCATTCAACTGCAATAACAAGATCATCAGGAAATGGAGCGATAGCTGTCTTTAGCTCATCCAGCCTGGTTTTAATATTCTTGTGAAATACGACTTCTCCCTCTGAATTTAATATGCAGACACACATTGATCTTACATGAAGATCAATACCACATTAATAATTATGTTGTTTGGTATAGAATGACAAATACAAAACTATCATAGTTTTACAGCCAATTAATTAGGGGGTGCTGGGTTATTGCATGTCCTATTATTCATAATCGAGTTCGTATATGACTTTTTTTTCAGACGAAACCAAATTGGCAGCCACACGAAAAATCTTTGAGTATGTCGGCGAAATAATCAATGTCCGCTTTTCCATACGCCTCTGGAATGGGTCTATAATTCCTTTGGGTAAAAATGTCGATTCTGAATTTTTTATTGCCATTAACGGACCAGGAGTCATAGGAGCACTATTACGCAGACCGAATTACGAGAACCTACTCCTTCAATATATAAAAGGGTATGTAGATATTCATGGCGACCTTATTGATTTCGTAGCTGTTGCCCGCGAAAAACGACCCACCCAAAAATTAAAAAAAATAAACAAGTTCTTTTTACTCAGACAAGCTCTGCCGCTCTTATTATCTTTTTCTAAAAAAATAAGCGGTCAGCATGAATACCTATATGACGAAGTGGGACGCAAAGAGTCACGAAGGGACAACAAGAAATTCATTCAATTTCATTACGATATAAGCAACAAATTTTATGCCCTGTTCCTGGGCGACGAGATGCAATATTCATGCGGGTATTTCACTGACCCCAATAATTCCCTTGATCAGGCCCAATACGACAAACTTGATATAATATGCAGAAAACTGCGACTGAAACCGGAGGAAAAACTGCTAGATATTGGCTGCGGTTGGGGAGGACTTATCTGTCATGCCGCTCAAAACTATGGTGTCAAGGCACATGGTATCACCTTGTCTCAAAAACAGTTCGACTACACATCGGCAAAGGTAAAAAGGCTCGGCATAGAGGACCGTGTAACAGTCGAACTCCGAAATTACTCAACTCTTGAAGGTACGTATGATAAAATCGCAAGCATCGGTATGTTCGAGCACATCGGAATTGCCAACATGCCAATATATTTTCAAAAAATTAAGTCTCTTCTTCGTGACAGGGGTATTTTATTAAACCACGGGATTTCTCGCCATGCAAAACGCACAAGGCGAGCAGCCCGTAAAATCCGGGCCGAGCGCCGTCTGCTCTTAAAATATATTTTTCCCGGTAGTGAAATAGATAATGTAGGACATACTATAGACTTACTTGAAATTAACGGATTTGAAGTGCATGATGTTGAGGCCTGGCGCGAACACTACGCCCTCACCACCCGTCACTGGTATAAAAAGCTTATGGCACGCAAAGAAGAAGCTATCAACTTTGTAGGCATAGAAAAATTCCGTATGTGGGCGCTTTATCTTGCAGGAGTCTCAATCGGGTTTACAGATGGATCAATGCATATTTGTCAGATCGTTGCAACCAAGCATTCTGCCAAAGGGGCATCAGGCCTCCCTCTTACAAGGGCAAATCTATACGTCAACAAGGACGGGTAAGCCTACAAAATAAATCCTTCATTCGACTCCCACAAAATTTTAGGACAATTTATATCAAAGGTATGCATACAGGAATCGGTGTCAAAGCTTGAATTGTGAATAAAGGAAAGTTTAATTCACAATTCAAGCTTTGACACTATAGTTTGACACCATAGTCATATTGTTTGGTAACTTTTTAATTCCTGTTTTGTTGAAAGTCGTTATTTTCTTTCCCATTTTAGTCTTCTCTTTTAGCTATAATTTTTTATAATTCGTTTTTTGTCCTCGTTTGCCTTATCGCCTTTAAAATAAATCTCTATAAACTCAATAACATCTTCTTTTTCATAATATGCATATATGATTCTTATGCCACTCATTCCTCCACGCCCTTTTAGAGCTTTGCAAGCAAATTTTTTTGCTTTATATATCCTAGGAATTTCAATTCCTAACCCGGAGATATGAACAACTCCTTTATTGTCAATTCCCAGTTTATGAGTAAGTTTGAGCTGTTTATTAATAAAAGTTTCGATATCATCATCGAGAGTTTTAAATTTTTTTGATAGCTTCTTGAAATCTTTTTTAAATTCAGTGAGTTTCCGTATTTCATTAAAGACTTTCTTCACTATAATTCCTCACTGAATAAGGCAAAGTTCGATAAAATACTGCTTCATATTCAATAATTTCTCCATCCTCGGTAGTTTGCCAGGGAACATCGTTGTGGGAGTACTCGCTGATCTCAGAAGCATTCATATTTGACAAATTATTTAAAACATCATCAATGATTTCTTTTTCGTGTGCTTTGAACTGAGTAAGATCGGATTTTCTTAAAGGCAAATATTTAGTCTGAGGATATTGAAAATAGTTATCCGTCACCTTTACTAATTCTTTACCCTCCATTTCCTTTACAACCTTTATGAATTCTTTAGGTGTTGGTCCATGATGGTTTTTTATATAGGTTGCTCCTATTAATTGCTCTTCATACTTCTCATAAAAATTAAAATCTATGAAATAAAGAAGTTTATACAGAACTGTTTCCCCTACATTCGGTTTAGACCCAACTTTCTCAAGAATATAAATTAATATCTCCTTGAATTTTTGCAGATTTTGTTGAGGAACACTAATTCTAATTTCCTGTTTTTTTTCTGTTTTCTTCATAGCTTTTTCAAATATAACCTCAATATCTTTTTTAACATCCAACAGAACATCCGTAGGAATATTAAATGTTTTAGCAAGCTTAACTATCTCTTCCGCACTAATTTTTCTATTTCCAGTTTCTATTTGTGAAATAGCGACTCTGCTTATTCGCAACTTTTTAGCCAATGCTTCTTGAGATAAGTCTATTTTTTCTCTTATTTTTTTAATCCTTACTCCTAGATTTTTATAAAACTTATCCACAATTATAACCTCCTTATTTTATAAATTTAGCACGTGTTTGATTTTATGTCAAGATATTGTTTTATTATCTAACACAAATTAAAGATATAGGGTTTTTGTTTTAGGTCAACAGATAAAAAGAGAAGGCAATTATTATTTTTAATAATTTAATGTGGTTATGATTTATATCAGTTTATGGATTTGGTATGATTTTTAAATTAATGCAAGAAGTTCCTGCGGTTTTTCTATCAGGGTTTTTGCCCCATTTTTCTGCAACTCTTCCTTTGTCCTGAAACCCCACAGCACACCAACCGGATGCATGCATGCTGCGACGGCTGTTTTCATGTCTATATCTGAATCTCCAACATAAAGTATATGCGGTGGTTCGATATTTAATTGCTTTGCTATTTGCAGCGCGCTTGTGGGATCGGGTTTTGGAGGAAAATCGTTTTGAAGTCCCATGACAATATTGAATTTCCAGCGGGGAAGAAGTTTATCTACGCACTGTTTTGTGAATGTATGCAGTTTATTGGACAGCACGGCAATCTTTATTTTCCTTGATATCAGTTCATCAAGCATTGCGGCAATACCCGCATAGGGCTTTGTTTTTGCATTCCAGTTGCGGGCATATTCTTCTCTGAATTCTTTGACATAATCATCAATTGTATCTGAATTTCTTTTTTCTTCAGGCAGGGCTCGGGTCATTAACTCACTTATGCCTGACCCGACAAATATTTTGTAATCATCAGTTTTATGGGTGGTAAAGCAATGGGTTGCAAGGATTTTGTTTACTGAGCCGGCAATATCCTCAAGCGAGTTAAGAAGTGTGCCGTCCAGATCGAATATTACAGCTTTAAATTCCATTGTAAATTCCTGGGTAGATATTTATAAATTATTATTGAATAGCAACCTTAAGTAACAGATCACCTTTCTGTCCGTGGGACGCATCTTTCCCCAGCCCTCTCAGCTTCAGCAGGCTTCCTTCTTTCATGCCCCGTGGAACGATTACTTTAAAAAGTCTTTTCTGAAAACCCCAGGGAATATTTACCAGCTTCCGGGTTCCTGTAATGGCTTCAAGGTGTGTGATAGTAATTGTGCCGTAAAGGTTTGGATCATTTGCCATCCCGACAGGCCGGATAACCTGCAGGCGGTAGGACTTCTTTTTTTCGGTCATCTTCCTCAGCCTGTCGCTGATACCGCCTCCGGGCAGGGCAAAAAACAGTTTTAAAAAGAGTATGCCGAAGATAAATCCGCCTATGTGAGCCCACCATGCAATGCCTGTCATTTGGCCGTGGCTTCCCGCGGCGCTGAGGAACTGAAAGACAAACCAGATGCCGAGAAAGAAAAATGCGGGTATCTCAATAAAATAGGGTATAAAAAATATCGGTATAAGGGTCAATATCTTTGCTTTTGGAAAGAGAATAAAGTAGGCTCCCATTACTCCTGCAATTGCACCGCTTGCCCCAATTGTCGGCATTGTTGAATTATAGTTAAAAACAAGGTGGGAAAGGCCTGACGCAAGACCGCACATCATATAAAAAGCCAGATAGCGCAGGGGGCCCAGGCGCTCTTCAATATTGTCGCCGAAAATGTAAAGAGACCACATGTTGCCAAGAAGGTGCCAGAATCCACCGTGAAGAAACATAAAGGTAATGAGTGAGACAAGCTGCTGGCCTGTCGTAAAATAAGATGCAATTTGGGGAATGGTGTAACGGGCCGGCACAAGTCCGTACGTGTATATAAAGCGTTCCAGCCCCGGCCCCTGAGACAGTTCTACCAGGAAGAATACCACGTTGATGGCGATGAGGGCATTGTTGACTATGGAATAGGTTTTGGTGGGGATTGTGTCGCGGATGGGTATCATTTATTGTTACTATTTGACCTGATTCGCATGCTGATATCAACGCTTCTTGCAGAGTGGGTGAGGGCGCCTGCTGAAATGATGTCCACCCCTGTATCGACAAGCTGATTCAGGCTGTCTATTGTTACGCCACCTGAAATTTCAACCACAGATTTTCCATTGATGAATTCAATTGCTTCTTTTATTTGGTCTATGTCCATATTGTCCAGCATGATAACGTCGGCACCGGCTTCTAATGCTTGCTTTATGCTATCCAGATCAGAAACTTCCACCTCTATTTTCACAAGATGGGATAATTTATCTTTGATGCTTTCTATGGCTTTTTTTATGCCGCCGCAAACAGCAATGTGGTTATCTTTGATCAGGACACCGTCATATAGACCCATGCGGTGATTATGGGCTCCACCGACTCGGACTGCATATTTTTCCAAACCCCTCAAGCCAGGAGTTGTCTTTCTTGTGTCAACAAGGCGGACATTTTTGTTTGCAATACTGTCCATATATGAGCGAACGTGAGTTGCAATGCCTGAAAGGTGCTGCAGGAAATTCAGGGCGGTACGTTCACCCATCAGCAAGACACGAAGTTTGCCTTCAACTTCCAGCACGATTTTGCCTTTTTCGATAAAATCGCCATCCTTGAAATTCGGCTTGAAAGAAATATCAGCGTCAAGTTGTTCAAAAACCTGGCGGGCAACATCAAGGCCTGCGATTACAAGGGGTTCCTTTGCAACAACTTCGCCGATTCCTTTAAGATTTTTATCAATAAGGTTTTCAGTCGTGATATCTCCGGGGCCGATATCTTCTTCAAGGGCGATTTTTATTAAATGTTGTATTGAATGCATTTTAAAGTTCAAATTCTTTTATTTTTTCAAGGTTTGCCTGAAGTTTCTGCTGCTTTTCCAGAAGAGCCATGTTCTTTTCTTTAACCTTCTCTACCACATCCGCAGGCGCTTTGTTAAGAAAGTTTTTATTGCTCAGTTTATTTGAAACAGTAGAAAGTTCTTTTGCCAGTTTGTTGATTTCCTTTTCAAGGCGGCCAGCCTCTTTTGCAAAGTCAATTATGCCTTCAAGTGATACAAAAATCGAAGCTCCATTTACAATAGCGGTTGCAGATGATTTTGGCTTTATCCCGGATTTACTTGCTGAAAATGATTTAAGCCTTGCAAGGTTAATTATGATGTCCTGATATTGCTTTATGGTTTCAATTTTTAATTCATCCTGTGACTGAACCGAGGCTTCAAGGGTTAAAGACGGCGCTATGTTCATCTCTCCCCTTATATTTCTTATGCCGGATATAATTTCTGTGATAACTTCCATTTTTGATTCAGCTTCAGGGTCTTTTTCGGTAATCAGATAATCGGAAGAAGTTGCAGGAAATTCCGCCTTCATTATGGAGCCTTTTGTTCCCGGCAACTTGTGCCAGATTTCTTCTGTAACAAAGGGCATAAAGGGATGAAGAAGAAGAAGTATATAATGCAGAAGTCGCCAGAGAACGCTCAGAGTTGACTGACGCTCATTTTGCTTTTCTTTTGCGTATAAAGCGGGCTTGATTATTTCCAGGTACCAGTCGCAGAACTCGTGCCATACGAATTTGTAAATTGTTCCGGCAGCTTCATTGAACCTGTAATTATCCAGCGCGTCATTAACGTTTTCAGTAACGGTGTTCAGCCTGGATAAAATCCACCTGTCGGGAAGCGAAAGTTGATTGTAATCAATCTCGTCATAGCCTTTATCCAGATGCATTAGGGAAAAACGGGAGGCATTCCAGAGCTTGTTTACAAAATTGCGGTATCCTTCGACCCTTTTTTCAGACATTTTTATGTCGCGTCCCTGAGCCGCAAAGGCAGCCAGAGTAAAACGGAATGCATCGGTTCCATAATGATCTATAACGGTAAGCGGATCGATTACATTTCCTTTTGACTTGCTCATCTTACTGCCTTCTTCGTCGCGCACCAGTGCATGTATATAAACGTCTTTAAAAGGTACCTCTCCCATGAAATGGATACCCATCATCATCATGCGCGCAATCCAGAAAAACAGTATATCAAACCCAGTTATAAGAACCGATGTGGGATAAAAGGTTTTTAAAAGAGGTGTTTCTTCAGGCCAGCCCATTGTGGAAAAGGGCCAGAGGGCTGAGCTGAACCAGGTGTCAAGGACATCGGATTCCTGAACAAGGTTTTTGCCGCCGCATTTCGGGCAGGTTTCCGGAGTATCCATGGCAATGACCATTTCATTGCATTCCTCACACGTCCATGCAGGTATCTGGTGCCCCCACCAGATTTGTCTTGAAATACACCAGGGCCTGATTTCGTTCATCCAGTTATAATAATTCTTGGTCCATGATTCCGGGATTATTTTTGTTTTACCATCTTCAACTGCTTTAACAGCTTTTTCCGCAAGAGGTTTAACATTAACAAACCACTGTTTGGATAAATTTGGCTCAACTACTGTTTTGCAGCGGTAACAGTGACCCACCTTATGTTTATGAGGCTCGATTTTTTCGAGAAGGCCTTCTTTTTTAAGGGCTTTGAGAACAGCCTCCCTGCATTCGAAACGGTCAAGGCCTTTAAATTGCCCTGCCTCGGATGTCATTAACCCGTCATCGCCTATGACTTTTATGCTTGGAAGATTATGACGTCTTCCTATCTCAAAGTCGTTTGGATCATGGGCAGGAGTAACTTTCAATGCACCGGTACCAAAAGACGTATCAACATATTTTTCCCTGATTATGGGAATAGTCCTGTTCATAAGCGGAAGTATGACTTCGTTATATCCGATATTCCGGTAGCGCTCATCTTCAGGATTGACAGCAATTGCTGTATCTCCAAGCATTGTTTCAGGCCTTGTGGTTGCAACAATAATTACGCCGGAACCATCGGTTGAGGGATATTTTATGTGATAAAGATGGCCGTCACGCTCTTCATGTTCTACTTCAAGATCTGCAAGGGCTGTATGGCAACGCTGACACCAGTTAATAATATAATTGTCGCGGTAGATAAGGCCTTCATTATAAAGCTGAACAAAAACCTTTCGAACGGCGAGTGACAGCCCTTTATCCATGGTAAAGCGTTCGCGGTCCCAGTCGCATGATGCTCCAAGACGTTTAAGCTGGCTTATGATTGCGCTGCCGTATTCCTTGCGCCATTTCCACACAGCCTCAATAAACTTTTCTCTGCCTAGCTGATGACGGTCACGCCCCTCACCGGCAAGGTTTTTTTCCACAACATTCTGAGTTGCGATACCTGCGTGGTCGGTGCCTGGCACCCATAATACATTGTCGCCGTGCATTCTCCTGTACCGGCAGAGAATATCCTGCATTGTAATATTGAGGGCATGGCCCATATGGAGAACGCCTGTTACGTTCGGCGGGGGTATTACTATTGAATATGGTTTTTGAGAGCTTTCATCTTTGGCTGCAAAAAGCTGTTCTTTTTCCCAGAAATCATACCAGCGTTTTTCTACTTCATGTGGTTCATAACCCTTAGGAAGAATATTTGAAGTCATATGTTAATCTTTCTCAAATCAAAAATTTCTAATATATCATTAGTTAGTTTGGTTCGCTGATCCCTGATCCCTGACACCTGTTCCCTAAAATTTGAAAAGGGGATTAATAAATAATCCCCGACTTTTTTTCGTTCACATTTTTTAAGGGACTTGGAAATAAAGAATATACCAAGATTGCGCAGGATTTTAGTTCATCTTCAAGGCGCGGCTGAAGGCGCATAGCAAGGCTATGTAACGAAAGCCGCAACGCCGAAGATGGGCAAAAAGACAAGCAAGATGGTATATTGTTTACTTCCAATTCCCTAAAGGTCTCATTCGAGCAGAAGAGCCTTTAGTTTTTCTATTTCTTTTGTGACTGTTTTTTCGATTACTTCAGTAAGCATGCTGTCGATTTTGTCAGCATACATCTTCTTTATAACTCTTTCTAAAGCTTCGTCAACCTGCTCGGGAGATAAGGGAATATCAGGGGTATCAGAAGTGGTCTCCTTTTCATAGGCGGCCTTCTGCTGCGTGTCTTCTACAACATCTGCAATTAGCTGTCCAAGCTCATCCGATTCTTCCTCAGGCTCAAGGGATATATCCTGTTTTTTATCCTCTGAGGTATCTAATTCTAAACCTAAATCCGCAGAATCGATAAATTCATCATCTAAATAATTATCTATTTCTATGTCTTTATTAAGGTCGTCTTCTAATTTAATTATATTGTCTAAAATATCATCATCAAGCTCAGGGACTTTTTCTTCTTCTGAAACACTGATTGCTTCATCTATATAATCAGGGAGTTCAATATCATCAATGTCTTCTGTGTCTGAGACAACATCTGTAAGATCTATAATATCTTCATCATCCTTCGGGCTTGCTTCATCATTTAGTTGATTTGTATCATTGTTGTCTGTCATATCAACCTCCATGTTAAGACCTTTTAAAAACATCCTCTTTTGTCCTATTTCTACGTCTGACTCAAATTTTAATCCTCAAAATACTCAATGTATTCCTCCGGTTAAAATCTTCGCCGTCCTTGAACTCGAACAAAACTGAACATTTTTCAAAGGTCTCATATTTATAAAGTGTTAAAATTTTGCTGAAAAATTAAGCAAACCCCTTATAATTTTAGGGAATTAGCATATGGCATATGGTGTGTCAAGATATTTGCCTTTTTACATCTTAGTCAAAAAAAGATTTGCAGAAGGATATTTTAATCTATAGCCTAAATTATGCGCCGATTTTTTATTGAACAAACGAAGATTACAAGTACAAAAATATTTATAACTGGTTCAGATGCAGCACATATTAAGAAGGTTTTGCGTATGAAATCAGGAGATAGGATAGGGCTTTTTGACGGCAGGGGTTTTGAGTATGAGGCAAGGATAGAAAATTTATTAGCGGAAAGTGTCGAAGTGTCAATAACAAAACGCTTTTTGTCGGCTTCAGAATCTCCGGTTCAGATAATAGTGGCTCAGGCCTTATTAAAAGACAAAAAAATGGATATCCTTGCAAGGCAGCTTACTGAAATCGGAATAACAAAGTTAATTCCTTTTACATCTATTCGATCGGTTCCAAGGCCGGACAAAAAAAGGCTTTCAGAGCGCAGAAAACGATGGGAAAAAATTGCAATAGAGGCTCTCAAACAGTGCAGGCGCGGCCATGTTACAGAAATAGGTGAAACAATAACTTTTAATGATGTAATAAAGATAGATGATGAGTGTGATCTTAAGATTGTTTTCTGGGAAAATGAATCAAAGCCCATAAGCAATGCAGTTCAACAGGTGCATGATAGGCATTATAGAAAAATTTTGGCTGTCCTCGGTCCTGAGGGGGGTTTTACGGAAAAAGAGATAGAAGATGCAAGAGCCTGCGGATTTGTTACAGCCTCACTTGGTCCACGAATATTAAGAGCTGAGACAGCGACAGTTGCTGCATGCACAATACTTCAGTACCTTTTTGGCGACATGGGTTTAAAAAAATCTTGACAAAAACCAGGGCTTCTAATAGGACAAGTTCTGTTCTTATTCAGGCCGAGGTAGCTCAGTCGGTAGAGCAGTGGACTGAAAATCCGCGTGTCGGCAGTTCGATTCTGTCCCTCGGCACTCCTTTAGCTAACTTCCTTGGTATAGGGTTAGTCGCAGTTTGGCTAACCCTTTTTTAGTTTAGCCGGGCCTATAAGATTCAAACCTTCATCTAAATGCACTAATCAAGACGCGGCCCCGATTTTTCTATAAGATTCAAACCTTCATCTAAATGCACTAATCAAGACGCGGCCCCGATTTTTCAGATTTGACACTGATTTTATCTTGAACTTCTTTATCTTTTTTTGAGTTCAACTATGCTGGCACCCCAGCCGCCGGCTCCGGGCGAAGCATCTCTGAAAGAATCCACCATTGGATTTTTACTTAAAATTTCCTGAACCCTTTTTTTAAGTATGCCTTTTCCTTTTCCGTGAATAACTCTCACGGAAAAAATACCTTTATCAATGCAGGCGGAAAAATAATCTTCTAAAAGATCGGGCACATCTTTTGGTCTGAATGTGTGAAGGTCAATGATGTCTTCTATAGAAATTTTTACAGGTTCCATAAGAAATTCGAGATAGAATGTTTACAATAGATTTTCAGATAACTGGTTCTGTTCCCGAGAACAGACGCTTAATGTTTTCAATATGGCGCAGGTAGATAACTATTGATATGAAAACAGCGCACATCGCCAGTACTTTTGAATTTGTCGCCTTCCATACAGCAACCGGAAGTATTAATGCCGCTCCAAGAGATCCGACAGATACCCGGTTGCACAAACATATAAGCATTATAAAGGTCAGCATGGCAAAAAAACACGCTATCGGTGAAATTATAATGAAACACCCCGCTGCAGTTGCGACACCCTTTCCACCACTCTTAAATTTTAGAAAAACAGGAAAAAGATGTCCTGATAAAGCTGAAACAGCTATAAGGGATACATATATTTCAGCCCAAAAACCATTAACACCCGTCAAATTGATTGCAAGATATACAGGAAACGCACCTTTAAACACATCGCCTGCCAGGGTAATTATTCCTAGCGTATTCCCCGCTATTCTTCTAACATTCGTGGCGCCTATGTTGCCGCTGCCCTTTTGCCTGATATCAAGGGTTGTAAACAACTTCGTTAAAATAAAGCCCCAGGGAACTGAACCGAGCATATATGCAAAAATCACAAGTGCCGGCAACTTTAATATATTTACAAGATCCATTATGAGTTATCCCTAAAATAATAATTTACCACGGATTTTCACGGAATTACACTGAAATATCAAAATACCCTATAACCACGACCAGATTATAGTGATAATGCCCGCGAGAATAAAATGGGTCTCAACCAGAAATTCCAGCCTTATACCGGGAAGCATATTGCCTCGTTCAAAGGCTGAAAGAATCACAAATATGAAAACCGGACAGATCGCAAGCAAGAAGCCAAGGCTTGAGATAAGCTGAAACGCACTCGACAGCAGCAGTGTTGCGAAAATAAGAGTTAACATGATTTTTAAAAGGTGCATGGTCCGCTTTTCTCCCAATAGTATTGGGATAGTTGCCCTTCCTACTATGCGGTCGCCCTGCATATCAAGGGTATCAAAAAAAGCGGTTCTGACAAAAACCATGCAAGCTGACAGAAAAAACACAATAATTGTGCTCACGCTAATACTTTCAGATACTGAAAGAGCGGGGAATATTGAAGTAACGATTCCCCAGGCTGCTGCTATAAGAACCGTCTTTGACCCGGGTATATCCCTTATCCTGCGATATCTGCCTCCAAAAAGGCTTTCCGGCACGAGCCTTATGTTATATGAAAGGCCGAGTAAACTCATGATGAAAAGAATCAAAAAAGAAGTAACACCCATAATATAGGCGGCAATAAGACCTGCACTGCCGGCAATTATAGCAAGAGTTGCGAGAAATACCTTATGCTTTCTGTAAAAAAGAGCTCTTTCAGGATCATTGTACTGATCGGCTTTGCTGCCGGTCAGGTTGTTTAGCATGTGCATGGACAGAACATAAAGTATAGATATAAGGACATGAGGGAAATAGTGTTCAATTCCCTGAAGCCTGGTACAGGCGTAACACAGGCATCCGGCACCAAGGGAAACGTAGATATTTGTCAAAAGAAGTGATCGTTGTATTGAAAAAAATGCTTTGCGCCATCTTTGCTCTTTTTTTAAAAATGAAGATTCAAGGCTTCTATAAACTCTTTTTATTATCCAGTTCGGAGTAGAAGCTCCTGCCGTTAATCCTATGTTTTTGGCTGAGGCAAGGGCTTTTAAATCAAGCTCATCTTCTGATTCAATGTGGTAAGAAGGTTTCCCTGTTTTTCTCGCAAGTTCGAAGAGTCTCCTGGTGTTGCCGCTGTTATGGCCGCCCACGACTATTACCGCATCTACTGACTTTGCAAAACGTTTTACTTCTGCCTGCCGCCTTGATGTGGAATCACAAATAGTATTGAAGATTTTGTAGTGCGGGAATTTTTTGTTAGCCCATTTTTTTACTTCTTCAAAAAATTCTATGTTCTGAGTGGTTTGAGCAACAATGATGGCCTTTTCAAAGGCAGGAAGAGAATCGAGGTCATTAATATCATCAATAACATATCCCTTGCCATCTGAATAGCCGTGCAGTCCTATAACCTCCGGATGATCCTTGTCGCCAATAATTATTGATGTATAACTCTGCTCGGCGTGTTTCTTTATAATGGTTTGCACCTTGATTACACGTGGGCATGTGGCGTCTATTACTGTAAAGCCGGCTTTTTTCAGCTTTTCCTTTGCCTGGGGAGGAACTCCGTGCGCCCTTATCAGGACAGTGCCTGAACCGTGATCCGGTATATCATCTATGACGAATATTCCCTTTTCTTTTAAAAGGTTCAGGATGTGTGGGTTGTGTATCAGAGGACCATATATATAGATAGGATTTTCGTGTTTATTGGGCGCATCAAGAGCCATTTCAACTGCTCTGCGTACGCCCATGCAGAAGCCCGCGGTCTTAGCAAGTAATATTTTCATCTAATCAGGTTCTATAGCTTATCAATCCGGCTGCTATTTTTCTTTTAAGTTATACATTATTTGGCATCCTTCATTTTGTAGTTTACACTTTTTCAACATTGACGGATGCCAGCCATTAGCTGTTAGCTGTTAGCTGTTAGCCGTTAGCTATTAGGCAAAACTTTTGTATAAAAACGGACTGTTAAGCTAAAAGCTAACGGCTAACAGCTATGCGCACAAATCATATTTTTTGAGGTATCTTACCCTTAAAAGTGTAAACTACTTTTAGGCTGTTATGAAGGATGCCCATTATTTTATGAGTTGTTCATGAGATGCTGGTTAGATATATTTTATGGTCTACAAGAGCAAGCGAATGGATACGCGCTTTTAAAAGTTTTTGCTCTCCAAATATGTTGTTTAAGACAAGACCATCGCCTTCGGGTTCGATTGTGTCAACAGCCTCCATGACCAGCTTTTCATCGTTTTCTTCAATAAGATAAGCATTTGCTTCACACATATTATTTCCCCCTTATTTATCAGTAAAATCCGGTAGCCCCTACAAAACAGTGCAGAGGGACTATCCAAAATCCTTTAAATTTTCTTGAATCAGTGATTCGATAAAATGTGGAAGTGGAATTGAGGATAACCCTACTATTTCAACATTTTCTTGAGTTAGCGGTATGAGAAGTTTTTTGGCGGGGCTGCTTGCTACAGCCTCTGCGATTTTTGGTGTTATTTCACCCATCATGGAATTTGCTAAAATTATACCGATAGGCCCTATGATAACATCAACGCTCTTTATGGTGTGAGCAATGGCATTTTCTCCAGAGGCGCCACGATTTGCTCTTGCCTTAAGCATCTGGGATGTTGCTATAGCATTTGCGCCTAAAGCTATAATTTCAACTTTTTCGCCAAAACATTCTTTGAGCTTCTTTATAATCGTGCTTCCTATCCCGCCGCCTTGTCCGTCAATTACGCATATTCGTTTCATTGTATGTATCTTTTCGTAAGTGTTCACAGTTAACAGATAACGGTTGATCAAAGCATAAAAGCAAGAGACTCAGTTGTGAAAACTCAAACATGTTTCAATCATTACAAAATTCATTTAAAAAACCGTGAACCGTGAACCGTGAACCGTGATTTTTTTATATTGGTTATAGCTTTTTAATTTTCAGCCTGCTTTTTCGTTCTCTTTTTGAAAGCCGTCTGCTGGGGCCCTTCTTTTTTGTTGTGGGAATCCAGCCGCCTTTATTTTCCCTGTCAACACCCTTTGCAGACATATATTCTGCCATGGCTATCTTTTCTTCAAACATCGGCGAGCTGATAGTGGAAGCCCCTTGAGAAGACACTGCATTAACTATTTCCAGGTCTGAGCTGACAACTAAAGCTTTTTCCCTTTCTTTTGCGGCCATTTTTTTAATAACAGTATCGGCTGACTCACCTATGCGGGAAAACCTTATATCAACTCCTTTTATTTTGTCCCTGCGCTGGGAGAGAAAAGGGGCATTTGTTCCGTCAAAGACAACGGTAATTTTGTGGTGCTTTATTTTTTTATACGCTGCAAGCATATTAAGCAGAGCTTCTCTCCCAAGCTGAATGTCCTGCCCGTCAAGGTCGCTTAAAGTAGTTGACTGGCGTATTAGATTGTAGCCATCAATAATTATATGAAGAGACATAACATTTTTAACTACTCAGGTGGATAGACTGAAGGCTGAAGGCTGAAGCTTTTTTCCACCTTCAGCCTTCAGACTTCAGCCTATCCACCTTTATAACTGTTTTAAAAGGTCTATAAGGCGGTCAAGATCGTCGTTATTATAAAATTCGATTAGAATTTTTCCCTTTTTCCCGTGTCTTTTGATTTGAGTTTTAGTACCAAGGTGACGTGAAAGATCATCCGACAGACTTGAAAGGTATATTTGTTCTGAATCAGGTGGAGTTTTCCGTAGCTTTTTCTTTTCTGATTTCAAACGATTGATCAAATTTTCTGTTTCTCTGACCGAAAGTTTTTTTGAAACAACTGTCCGCCAGACTGCATTTTGCTGCGCTGATGTATCAGCACCTAACAGAGCCCTTGCATGCCCCATGCTAAGGGTATGATCCAGGATACTTGCCTTTATTTGTTCGGGTAGTTGTCTTAGACGAAGTAAATTTGCAACAGCAGATCTGCTTTTTCCTACCCGTTTTGCCACCTGCTCCTGAGTGAGATTAAATTCCGCAATAAGTTGATGGAAGGCTTCTGCTTCTTCCAGAGCACTGAGGTCTTCTCGCTGTATGTTTTCGACAATGGACATCTCCAAAAGATCTGAGTCCGTGATATTTTTTATAAAAGCGGGCACATGGGTAAGCCCTGCCATTTTAGCTGCGCGAAACCGCCTTTCACCGGCTACCAGCTCATAACCGCTTCCATCCTTTCTAAGCAAAAGAGGCTGTATGATTCCCTGTTCTTTAATTGAGCCACAAAGCTCTTCAAGCTCTTCCCGGGAAAAAATTATTCGGGGCTGATACCTGTTAGGGTGGATCAGATTTATATCGCATTGGAAATAATCAACCTGATCGCTTTCAAAAGGACTAAAATCAGGAATAAGGGCATCAAGACCTCTTCCAAGTGCCATTTTTTTCCGTTTTTTTAGATTTGAATCAGATTCTTTTTTTTGTTTTGCTTTAGGCATATTGCGACGTTAATTCCTTATGGAGATTTTTGATATTATTGAGGGCATCCTTCATTCACCAGCTTACACTTTTTTCGAAAAAGCGTGTATTATCGAATTGAATGCCGATATCGAAACTGGAAATTTGAAATTAGGTAACGCATCTATATCTTAGTATTTTTTCCAATTTCCAGTTTCAAAACTCACTGCCAAAATACAAGATCAACAAAGTGTAAACTACTTTTGACTTGTCGTGAAGGATGCCTTATTTGGTTTTCATTATCTCTTTTGCAAGATCAAAGTAACTTTTTGCTCCTGTAGAAGCGGCATCATACAGCAATATAGGTTTGCCAAAACTTGGAGCTTCTCCCAGTCGTACATTTCTGGGAATAATGGTTTTGAAAACAAGATTCTTGAAATATTTCTCCGCATCTTCGGCTACTTGATACGACAGGTTAGTTCTTTTATCAAACATGGTTAAAAGAATGCCGGCAATTTTAAGATTTGGATTTAGACTGCGCTTTATAAGCTTTACTGTTTGCAGAAGCTGACCAAGCCCTTCCAAGGCATAAAATTCACACTGAAGTGGAATCAGCATTAAATCGGCTGCTGTCAGAGCATTTACTGTCAGAAGGCTTAAAGAGGGCGGGCAGTCTATTATTATATAATCAAATGAATCATTAAGTTGGCCAAGCAGTTTTTTTAATACAGTTTCACGTTCAGGATTTGACATCATTTCCACTTCAAAACCTATAAGTTCAACTCTCGATGGAATGACTTTCAGGCTGTCAATATCGCTGTCCATAATAAGATCCTTGGGTTCGGTTTCTCCAATCATGCCGTGGTATAACGTTTTGGAAATACTGGTTTTATCAATACCCATTCCTGTGGTGGCATTTCCCTGTGGATCACAATCAACTATAAGGGTCTTTTTCTCTGAAACCGCTAATGCGGCAGATAGATTGATAGCCGTAGTTGTTTTTCCTACGCCGCCTTTCTGGTTTGCTATGCATATTATTTGTGACATAAAAAATTCCTAACACAAAACTTGTTATTTGAAAAGGATATATAATATGTTACAAATATATATGAAATTTTATAAAAAAATATTCGTTATATTTTCCGCTTTGATTTTATTGGCCGATGTATGTTTTCCAAAAGCGGCTTTATGTATTTCAGTTAAAAAGGAAGAAGAAATGGGGCGTGAGTTCATGAGGGTTGTTTTAGAACACTTTGAACTCATTGAAGACCCTTTTATTGTTAATTATGTTAATAAGATAGGCAATAAGATTGTCCTGGCTCTTCCTCCTCAGCCTTTCAATTACCATTTTTATATCATAAAAGAGGATACTTACAATGCTTTTGCGAGTCCTGCGGGTAATATTTTTATAAACAGCGGGCTTTTTGAGGCAATGGAAAATGAGGAAGAACTTGCAGGAATATTATCCCACGAAATAGCTCATGTCGTATGCCGCCATATTTCTCAACGCATTGAAAGACAATCAAAAATTGGCCTTATAACACTTGCAGGTATAGCTGCAGGGATATTCCTTGGATTAGAAGGAGCAGGAACGGCATCCAGCGCATTAACCTTAGGGTCTGTTGCTGCAGGGCAATCAATTTCTCTTGCATACAGCCGTGAGGATGAAATTCAGGCTGATCAGTTGGGATTAAAATATCTTAACAAAGCAGGATACAGCGGTTCCGGCCTGTTGACAATGCTGAAGAAGATCAGGAGTAAACAGTGGTTTGGCTCGGACCAGATTCCTACCTATCTGACTACTCATCCGGCTTCGGAAGATCGTATTGTATATATCGGGTCCTGGCTTGAAACCAGCGAGAAACAATCAGGGCAGGTGTTTAATATTGATCCTTATGATTTTCAAATAACTCATATGCGGTTTGTTAGTATGCACGGAGAGGAGAGCATTGTATTAAAAAAGTTCGAAACCCGGATTGCTGAAAGCCCCTCAGACCCAATGGCGCTTTATGGGTATGGACTTGTACTGGCAAGGACCGGAAATTTGAAAGATGCAGAAATCAATCTTAAAAAGGCGCTGGAGAAAAGAGCTTTTGATTCTCATCTATTAAAAGATCTTGGAAGGATATATTTTCTTGATGGTCGTTATGAAGAAGCATTAAAAACCCTTGAAGCCTCTTTAAGCATAGCGCCGGATGATATGGAATGCCTTTTTTTTCTCGGGCGTACTCAGACAGGGCTTGGAAGGTATGGAAATGCTGAGAATACATTTGAAAAGCTCATAGAAAAAGATCCGGATTATAATCAGGCGCTGTATTTTCTTGGCGATGCCTATGGCAGGCATGGCAGGATGGCGGATGCACATTATTATCTCGGGTTATATTACAAAAACGAGGGGAATTTCAAGAATGCCGAATTTCATCTTAAAAGAGCTTTATTAAATACAAATGACCCGGATAAGAAGCTTAAAATAAAAGAAATACTTAAAGAAATCAGTAAAAATAGGTAGCAGGCTGAAGGTAGAAGGTAGCTTTGGTTCAGCCTTCAGCCTTCGGTCTTCAGCCTTCTACCTTCAGCCTATCCTTTATATTCGGTCAAAATGGGAAAACTGCATACTAAATGTCGCTCGACCCTGGGTTGCAGATCTTAATGAAGTTGAGTAACCGAACATCTGAGCCAGAGGGATTTTTGCTTTTATTGACTGCAATCCTGATTTAGGCTCTATGGATTCAATTTTTCCTCCCCGGGAATTAAGATCACCGATAACGTCTCCCATGAAAGATTCCGGAACAAACACTTCAACAGACATAATCGGATCCAGGAGAAAAGGCTCTCCATTTAATAGAGCCTCTTTGCAGGCCATGGATGCACAAACAGTATATGCGAGTTCCGAGGCAAGCGATTCTTTGCAGGATCCACCTGTAACAATTGCTTCAATATCTACAACCGGGTATCCCATCAATGCCCCGTTTTCCAGAGATTCCATAACTCCTTTTTCGATGGCATGAATAAAGATTTCAGGGATTGTTTCAGGGGAAATTTCTGATCTGAATTTTTTGCCCTTTCCTCTGGCCAGCGGCCTGAGTTTCAATCTTACCTCGCCAAAAAGGTGATGCCCGGCGACTTCCTTGTCAAATACAGCAGACGCTTCAGACTCACCGGCTATGGTTTCTCTGTATACAACCTGTGGCTTCCCTACATTAACGCTTGTGTGAAATTCGCGCTGCATCCGGCTGATTATGACTTCCATATGAAGTTCTCCCATGCCGGAAAGAATTTTCTGCCCTGTATCTTCGTCTTCACGAAGCCTCAATGTTGGATCTTCCGCCAGAAATTTATCAAGAACCTGGTCCAATTTTTCCTGGTCGGCATAGGTTTTTGGCTCTATGGCGACAGATATTACGGGTTCATAAAATTCTATCTTTTCAAGCAATACAGGATGATCGATGTTGCAAAGCGTTTCACCTGTTGAAGATTCTTTTAATCCTATGACCCCGACAATACTGCCTGCACCAGCCTTTTCCACACGTTCCTTTTTATTGGCATGCATCCTCAGAATGCGGGAAAGTTTCTCTTTTTTCTTGCGAAAAGGATTGTAAACATCGTGACCGGCTTCCATTTTTCCACTGTATATTCTGACATAGGAGAGTTTTCTTCCTTCGATCATTGAGACCTTGAATATCAGTGCTGCCAGCGGTTCAGTATTTTTTGCCGGGCATTCAATCGGTTCGCCGGTATCGGGATGCAATCCTTTAATGGGGGGAATGTCTACAGGGCTGGGAAGGAAACGGATAATTGCATCAAGGAGAGGCTGAATTCCTTTATTTTTCAGGGCGCTTCCGCATAATACAGGAACCAGATTTAAATTAATCGTTGCCTTTCGTATAGCATTAAGAAGGCTTTCATCGGTGATTGAAGATTCGGAAAGGTATGCCTCCATTATTTCGTCATCGACTTCAGCTATTGTTTCAATAAGCTTTTCGCGATATTCATTTGCTTTATCTATATATTCACTAGATATATCTTCAGTTGAGTATGTAGCTCCAAGTGTGTCATCGTCCCAGATAGTCTGTTTCATTTTAATCAGATCTATTATTCCCACAAAGTTTTCTTCAATTCCGACCGGCAGTTGCATAATAAGAGGATTTGCATTCAGCTTTTCTTTCATCATATTTATTGTGCCGAAAAAGTCAGCTCCGATTCTGTCCAGCTTGTTGATAAGAGCTATTTTGGGGACAAAATATTTGTCAGCCTGTCTCCAGACTGTTTCCGATTGCGGCTCCACGCCTCCTACGGCACAGAAAATACCTATGGCGCCGTCAAGTACTCTCAGAGAGCGTTCTACTTCGATTGTAAAATCAACATGCCCGGGAGTATCTATGATATGGATTTCGCAATCCTTCCAAAGGCAGGTGGTAACGGCAGAAGTAATGGTGATGCCTCTTTCCTGTTCATCGGGCATCCAGTCCATTACAGCTTCACCGTTATGTACTTCGCCGATTTTGTGTGATCGGCCGGTATAATAAAGTACCCGCTCTGTAACGGTTGTTTTTCCGGCATCAATGTGTGCTATAATACCGATATTTCTTATTCTGTTAATATTGCTTTTTTTCATCATCTTATCAATAGCATGTTGGCTTTAAGGGGGAAACGCAGATCAATATGGCCTGCCAGAGTCATGGATTCGTGTCCCCCGATCAGTATTTTTACGGCATTGATTCCGGAAATGTTTAGAGTTAATGAATTAACTATCGAGTATATTGTAATAAGTTCTGTTTTAATTCCGCCGGGATGATGCTCTTTAACCTCTTCTGTTAAGTCTATATAAGCGGTTCCATCTTGTGTGACATAGAAAGCGCTGAGAGTTGTGCCCACAGGTATTGTTCGCATAAGCCCTTCAAGCGGTCCTTTTATAAGAGCCTCAATTATGGTTTTGCCGAATTCTGCAGGATCAGGAGATTGAGAGATGGTTCTTTCTTCAGCTATGAGAAAGGAATTGCCTTTATCAGCAAAATATAAATGAACTTTTTTCTTATCTAATTGTTGTGGGTTTACATTTCGGACATTTTTTTCAAGTTCATTTAAATGCGGCGATTTTTCGGATCTGTTGTGAACAATAAGATATATAGCGCTTAAAGCTATAATAGCTATTACAATATATAAAATATGACGCTTTCTGCCCATAATTTAAAGAAAAAGCCCGGCATGCAAATGCATAACCGGGCTTTTTATGAAGAATAATAAATACTAGCCTGCAAAGGCTTTTTCGAAATTTGGAACAACCTGTTTTTTGCGGCTCATAACTCCTTCCAGCCAGACTTTTCCACCCTCTGGAGCAGTTCCAAAAGCCTTTTGGACAACAGCCTCATCATCAGATGCGATAAGCATTTCAGAGCCTTCTTTCATGATGTCGGTCAATAGCAGGAATACAGAATGCCTGCCGCCTTCTGCCTTAAGAGCCTTAATATCTTCAGCAAGATCAGGTTTAACACTGTCCAGGATGGACAGGTCAACGACTTCAAGCTGGCCGATTCCGACCTTGTTGCCGTTCATATCAAAGTCTTTGTAATCACGCAATACAAGTTCCCTTGCAGGTGTGCCTTCAACTGCTGACTTAACCTTGAACATCTCCATGCCCAGTGCGGCCAAATCTGATTCGCCGGCGATCTTGGCCAGAGCATCAGCGGCTTCCTTGTCCTGGTCTGTGCAGGTAGCTGACTTGAAAATGACTGTATCGCTCAGAATGGCGCACAGCATAATGCCGGCGATAGCCTTGGGGATTTCAACTCCAAAGAATCCATACATTTCTTTTAGCACGGTGCATGTACAGCCAACAGGCCAAATCCAGCATTCCAGGGGATTTGAAGTGGTTACATCGCCGAGTTTGTGATGGTCAACAATGCCCAGAATTTCAGCATCTTTTAAGTCATCCAGACTCTGTGCAAGATCAGAATGATCAACCAGGATAACCTGCTTGCCGGCGCCGCTGGTTATGATTTCGGGTGCGCTGACTCCGAATTTTTCCAGAATAAAGTTGGATTCAGGATTCAAGTCGCCCTGTACAACGGGAACAGCCTCAACGCCTATCTTGCTTTTCAGATCAGCAAGAGCAATAGCGGCACACACAGAATCACTATCAGGATTTTTGTGCCCGTAAACATAAACTGCCATATTAAACCTCCCAAATTTTTAATTAAATTTTACTATTTTACTGCCAGACTAATTGCCAAACTATAGTTAAAAAATATCTTTTGTCAAATGGCATAATATGGTGCTGGTGTCAAGAAGCAAAAACCGGAAATTTTGTAAATTGTATTCAGTTTAACTGATTCATTCATCAATTTTTTTTTGCAAATACATAATTATTATTGTAGATAGGCAGGTAACGCATTTTTCGAATTTTCCGACAATTCTTTTATAACGCAGGAGGATTTCCATGTGGGAATATACTGATGAAGTAAAAGATCATTTCCTTAACCCTCGAAACGTTGGCATCATTGAAGATCCTGATGGTATGGGGGAAGTTGGTTCCATGGCGTGTGGTGACGCCCTGAAACTTTTTTTTAAACTTGATGAAAACAAAAAAATCAAGGATGCAAAATTCCAGACTTTTGGCTGTGCCAGCGCAATTGCATCTTCATCGGCTTTAACCGAAATAATAAAAGGTCTTACACTGGAAGAAGCTAAAAAGGTTACAAATGAAGATATTGCCGATTTTCTCGGAGGTCTTCCAAAAGAAAAAATGCATTGTTCGGTTTTGGGCAGAGATGCACTTGAAAAAGCGATTGCCAATTACCTCGGCGAGGAAGATAAAAGGATTGAGGGTGAAATTGTATGCGAGTGTTTTGGTGTAACCGACCTGGAAATAGAACGTGCTGTCAGGGAGAACGATCTTTCAACGATTGAGGATGTCACTAATTATATCAAAGCAGGCGGAGGGTGCGGCAATTGCCACGAAAAAATTCAGGAAATAATAGACTCGATACTTGGCAGAGAACATCCTGTGAAGAAAAAACCGGCAAAGTTGACCAATATTCAGAAAATCAAGATGATTGAAGAGACTTTTGAGCGTGAAATCAAGCCCGCTTTGAAAAAGGATGGTGGTGATATCAAGCTTATCGATGTGGATGGAAATATAGTTTTTGTGAGATTGCAAGGCATGTGTGCGTCATGCAGCAAATCACAGGTAACCCTTAAGCATTATGTAGAGACAAAACTTCGAGAACTTGTTTCTTCCGAGCTTGTAGTTGAGGAGGTCCAGTAATGAAAATTATTTATGTTGACAACAATGCCACTACACAGGTTGCTCCTGAAGTTCTTCAAGAGATGCTTCCATACTTTACTGAAACCTACGGAAATCCTTCAAGTATACACTCCTTTGGCGGAAATGTAAGTTACAAATTAAAGGAAGCACGTGCGAGAGTGGCGGCTCTTTTGAGGGCTGCACCAGAGGAAATCGTATTTACCGGTTGCGGTACTGAAAGTGACAATACCGCAATAAAGGCAGCAATATTGTCGAGCCCTGATAAGAAGCATATCATAACCACACGGGTTGAGCACCCTGCCATTAAAAATTTGTACGAATATCTTTCAAAGAAGGGTTATCGTGTGACATTTGTTCCGGTTGACAGAAAGGGAAATCTGGATATTGATTTTCTTTATAAAAATCTCAGTGAAGATACGGCTGTTGTCAGTATTATGTGGGCAAACAATGAGACAGGAGTTATTTTTCCGATAGAAGAAATCGTTGCAGTTATAAAGGAAAGGGGGATTATTTTTCATACAGATGCTGTCCAGGCGGTTGGAAAGATTCCTGTTGATGTGAGTAAGGTAAATGTGGACATGCTTTCGATTTCGGGCCACAAGATTCATGCGCCTAAAGGCGTAGGCGCTCTATACATACGCAAGGGAACCAAATTTTTTCCTTTTTTAATAGGGGGGCATCAGGAAAAGGGCCGAAGGGGAGGAACGGAAAATGTTGCTTCCATTATAGGACTTGGAAGGGCCGGTGAGTTGGCGGCTGATAATTTAGAGGTGGAAAGCGGCAGGGTAAAGTTTTTAAGAGATAAGCTTGAAAATGGAATTTTAAAACGCGTACCGAATTCAATGGTAAATGGAGACATAGAGAATCGTCTTCCGAATACTACAAGCATAAGCTTTGAATTTGTTGAAGGCGAGGCTATTCTTTTGATGATGGATGAATTTGGCATTTGTGCTTCATCGGGGTCGGCATGCACATCAGGTTCACTGGAACCTTCGCATGTCTTACGCGCAATGGGTGTGCCGTTTACTGCTGCTCATGGCTCTATTCGTTTCAGCCTGAGCAAATATAATACCCAAGAGGAGATAAATTATATAATTGAAAAGCTTCCGCCTATTATTGCCCGCTTGAGAGAGCTTTCTCCCTTTTGGGATAAGTAATTTATTTCATCTCTCCCTAATTTCTACTTTCCAATTTCAAGTTTCAAGACGTGAACGGCTACTTTTTCTTTGCGTTAAAACTGTATCGAGGATTAAAATTTGAGCCTGACACAGAAATGGGCAAAAGAGGCCGTTTTCCAAAGGTCTCGCTGGGAAAGTAAAGGAAATTTTTCCTCATTGAAATTGATTCCGGGAAACTGGCAGATAAGGGCCTTGCCGAGGTTATTGGCCACAATGCCGGTTCCGTCCGAAATGTAGTATATGTCTTTGGATTTCCTCATGTCTTTTCCCTCCCCCAAAAGACTACCACAGACACCAATGAGCTGCAAGGCATAGCGTAATTGGAAAACACAGCCATTTCATCGCACTTTCGATTAATATTTGTTTTTGGGTTTTATTATTTCTTTCTCACCTTCCGTGTAATCTGTTTTAAATGTGGACATGGTGGATGTCAATTCTTCGGCCTGAGCAGCATTCTGCTGGGTTGTCTCGTCCATTTCTGCCAGCGCTTTTGTCACTTGCTCAATCCCTTGAGCCTGCTCTTGTGAGGATATTGATATCTCCGCTACCAATTCTGTTGCTTTTTTGCTTCTTTCCGCCACATCTGCGAATGCCTCGCTCGTTCCACCTACCAGCTCACCCCCTTGCGCAATCTTTTCTACGGTATTCTCAATCATTCCTTGCGTGTTTCTGGCTGCTTCTGCCGACCTCAAAGCCAGGTTCCTTACTTCCTCCGCCACCACGGCAAAACCGGCCCCGACTTCGTCGCCTGCCCGGGCAGCTTCCACAGCCGCATTCAGAGCAAGAAGATTCGTCTGAAAGGCAATTTCATCAATTGTCTTGATAATCTTTGAGGTTTCCTCGCTTGCCATAGATATCTCTCTCATACATGTAGTCAGCTCGGTCATGGAACCATTGGCCTGTTCAACAACCTTGTTTGCGTCCTTCATGATATTGTCTGCCTGACCGGCATTGTCTGCGTTTCGCTTTGTCATAGAAGCTATTTCTTCGATTGACGCAGATGTCTCTTCCACAGTGCTTGCTTGTTGGCTTGCTCCGCTTCCTACCACGACAGCCGTCATTTGCACACGTGAAATCACCTTGTTCAGATTTTCAATAAAAAAGTTAAAGAGGCTTGCCAACTCACCTATTTCATCGTTTGTCTTAATCGGTATTCGACGGGTAAGATCGCCTTCATCCTCTTCGTATAATTTCAGCAGACCGACAAATTTACCCAGCGGCTGACCCACAAATCTTCGCATCAGGAAATACATTGCAACTACCAAGACAAGAACAATTGCGAGCAGTGTGAGCAAGGAATTCCTGAGAGAACTACTTTTTATCTCTGATATCGTCTTTTGAGCCTGCTTTTCCGCTTTGGCTAAAAACTTTGTTGAAAACCTGAAGTTGGTAATTCCTCCAATTTCTCCAGTTTTCCAACTCGTATGACAGCGTATGCAATCACCGGTGATGGTTTGAGGTTGAAAAATCTCAATTTCACCTTCCGTGGAGCGTAGAAGCATTTTGGGCTCAGCCATCAGAAGGCTTTTGATATTGTCGGGAAGGCGTTTTTTTAAAAAAGAAGGGCCCGAGGAATGAGATACGATTCCATCCCGGTCGTACAGAGAGAATTCCAGCAGGCCTTCCACATCGTGTTGCGCTTCAAGGAGCTTCGTGAATTTCTCCATTTCTCCCCTTTCAAGGGATCCTGCAACAGCCTGTTCCACAGATCGGAATATGTTCTTGGCGCTTATTTCTTCTCTTTCCTTGAGTAGCTTCATATTTGATTGCGCAAGGTCGGAAACTACGCCTGTTACGTTCAAATATTGCACGACCTGCGCGGTCGCTACCACAACGACCAGACTCACAAGAAGAGATAGGATCAATTTCGTATGAAGTTTCATATACTACTCTCCCGTTTTTTTACTTAATGTTGCCTTTCTGTAAAAAGGAAACGATGCGCTGGCTGCAAAATTTTCCGAGGTACAACCAATGCATGGGGCGCCTGCTTTGATACAGGAATTGGTTCCCGAATTCCAGAGCCTTAAGGTGCAGTCAGCGTGTGTAACCGGCCCGAGGCAACCCAACATGAAGAGACAACCATCTTCTGAAAAGGTTTCCGCAAAATTTTCTCGTTCATAGTCCGCAAAACGGGGACATTGGTCATGAATCAACCTTGAGAAAAACATCTTGGGGCGTCCCTTTTTGTCCAACTGCGGGATGCCGAATTTGAGTAAATGCACTAAAGTGCCTACAATCCAGTCAGGATGGGCCGGACACCCCGGCAACAGGATAAGAGGTTTTGAAACCCCGTTTTTCTTGAGAAAGTCAGGTACACTCATGGAGCCTGTGGGATTATTCTCCGCTGCCGGAATGCCGCCAAATGTCGCACATGTGCCGACAGCGATTATCGCCTTGGCATTTTTTGCTGCACGCAAAATCTGTTCCGTGAAAAGCTCTCCGCCCACAACACATGCTTCGGGCATACCTTCCGGCACGCTCCCCTCGACAACAAGAAGATATCCCCCGTGATCTATGCTGCGATTGAGAACCTGCATGCTCACATCCCCTGTCGAGGCAGATATGGTAGAATGAAAAAGCAAAGAGATATATCCGGACAAAATTTGTGCAGGGCCGGGTTCTTCACTATTCAACAAAGAAACAGAGCAGCCGGAGCAGCTTTGCCCCTGCAACCACAAAACCGGGGCGTTGCCTGCGGACAGTTGTTCCAGAGCTTCGGCGATCTTTGGTATAGCGGTTGTCCCAAGCCCCATCATGGCCGCCATTTTTGCGCTTAGTTCCAAAAATTTTCTGCGAGTGATATCCATAAGAAATGCGTCTCCTTGTCAGTGAACCGCACATGCAATGCATGGGTCGAATGAGCGTACAACCCGCGTTGCCTCTATCGGGTTCTTGATGTCTACAATTGGTGTCCCTGTCAGCGCCTGTTCCGCAGGTCCTGGATTTCCCCTGTCGTCACGTGGAGAACAGTTCCACGTGGTCGGCACCACACATTGATAATGGCTTATCTTATAATCCCGGATCTCAAGCCAGTGACCCAGGGCCCCCCTTGGAGCTTCCGTCAATCCCATTCCCCGTCCGGTTTCAGGAATCGTGAAATCTTGAAATACAGGTTGTCCCGGCGTTAACTGTTCCACCCATTCAGCGCACTTGTCTGCTACGATCTTACACTCGATTGCTCTTGCGGCATGACGTCCCAGCGTGGAGACCAAATCTTCCGGTTTTTTCCCCAGCCTGGCAAGTAGCCCGTTTACCAGGTCTTTCACCTTTCGATTCTTTCCTTTGAGATAGTCAACCATGATGCGTGCCAACGGGCCCACTTCCATAACAGTTCCATTGTAGCGTGGAGCTTTAATCCATGAATATGCCCCTTTCTTATGCGGGCTGGGGACTGTTTGGCCATCAGACGGCTGAAGACCGGAGCGTGATGAAAAAAGGGAATGCCTGACATCTTCCGTAATTTTTGTAGAATCAAAGGCCATCAACTTTCCTCCGATCACGACTCCGGAAGAAAAGAGCTTTTTTGAATTGTCTGCGGATTCAGGGAAGACCCCGTAGGCAAGGAAGTTGCCGCATCCCTTGCCGATCCGGAAGTATTCAGGAAAGGCGAGTGCGACTTCCGCCACATCAAAAAGATAGGAGTTGTCAATAAAAGCCTGCAACTTCTTAATTATTGATTTAAAGGAAGCTATTTTGCGGGCAGTCACTTTTTCAGTTACACCACCGGGAAGCAAAGTCGCAGCATGAGGAAGCTTGCCGCCGAAAACCGCACACATCTTATGGGAAAGTCTTCGCATATCCAAGGCATCAAGATAGTGTTTAATTCCCTGGATGTTCAATTCTGTACTTTGAATATATTTGCCTGAGTAGCGTGGAAGGAATGGAGCTGCCGGATAGATGACATTAGATGACAATTCGGATTGCACCCACGCTTTGAGATCCCGCAACACCGGATCTTTTCCTTTATACTTCGTAATCGCGGCAATATCCACGAAATCAAGCGCTGCCAGGTGATAGAAATGGAGGATATGAGACTGTATGAAATTGGCGCCCAGAATAAGATTTCGCAACAGCCTTCCGTTTTTTGGCGGGGTTATCCCGTAAGCTATATCCTGTGCCAGGATAGAGGCCGTACCATGGGCTACGGGACACACGCCGCAGATTCTTTGAGTTATCTGCTGGGCATCCAGAGGGTCCCGGCCTTTTAAGATCGCTTCAAATCCTCGAAACATCTCGCCGGAACTGAATGCATTGACAACGCGATTTGACTCTACCTCAATGCGGATTGCAAGGTGTCCTTCAATCCTGGTTAGCGGATCAATGTTAACTGTAATGGACATAATAATCACTCCTTTGGGCAAGCCCTTATCGCCAGATGGTTTATGTGTTTTTATCTTCTTCCCGCTTTCCAAACCACTTTGTGAGAGAAGGGGATAACGTTTTATTATTATTAAGCATTCTCCAAATCAAAAGTCAATATCATTCTACGCAGGGCGATTGTATCAAAATTTCAACCTGTGCGGTTAGCCGTTAGCATTGAAAAGGAGCGGAAATGAGAGATTTTAGAAAACTTAATCAACAGAACTACTATCGGCATTTTAGCAAAAAACTTTAGTTTTGCGGAAATGAGAGATTTTAGAGATCTTAATCAACAGGTCAATGAGGTAAAGAGGATGTTGAACAGTTTTATCCAAAAGCTAACCGCACAGGTCGCAAAATTTGGCATGACTTTTGGTAACATGGAATCCAATATGGAAAAATCGTGCTTATAAACCATTATATCGATAATAAGCGGCGCAGGTGCCTTCACTTGAAACCATGCACGGGCCGACCGGATTAATAGGCGTACAGATTTTTTTATACAGGGCGCATTCAGGAGGAGTTTTGATGCCCTGAAGTATTTCGCCACATGAACACCCGCTTAAAATTACCGCCTCGGGAACATCAAATTCAAACATCTTTTCCGCATCAAAAGATGAAAATTCTTCTTTGATCTTCAAACCACTTTCAGGGATAATTCCTATTCCCCGCCATGCAGTATCAACTGTTTCAAAAATATCCTGCATAATATTTATTGCCTTTTCGTTTCCATCAAATGTAACTGCTCTCTGATATAAATTTTCAAGTCCTGGATTGCCATCTTCAATTTGTCTGACAAGCGATAATATTGCCTGAAGTATATCAGCAGGCTCAAATCCTGTAATTGCACAGGGAATTTTATGTTTCTCAAAGAATGTAAGGTAAGCTTTTGTGCCGATCATTACAGAAACATGGCCTGGAAGTATAAAACCATTTATTCTTACATCTTTGTTCTTCATCAGTGCATCAAGGGCTGGAGGAACCAGTTTGTGAGCTGAAAACACAAAATAGTTTTTTAGACTCATATTTTTTGCGGAAAGTATGGATGCAGCTATTGTAGGCGCGGTTGTTTCAAAGCCTATTCCGAGAAATATTACTTTTCTGCCGGGATTATTCCCTGCAATCTCAAGTGCGTCAAATGTGGAATATACTATTCGAATATCTCTGCCTTCAGCCCGCTCCTTCTGAAGAGAACTTTTTGTCCCGGGAACTTTTAAAAGATCTCCAAAGGTTGCTATAATAACATCATCTATTTTTGCAAGCTCAATAAAAGCATCGATTTCCTTCTGGTCTGTAACACAAACCGGGCAGCCAGGGCCGGATAAAAGTGAAATTGTATCCGGCAGAAGTGCCCGGATACCGCTTCTGAATATAGACATGGTATGTGTGCCGCATACTTCCATCAAACGAACTTTTTTACGGCTGATTTTTTTTATATTGTCTATTATTGCCCTGGAAATATCCGGGTCTCTGTATTCTTCTAAGTGTTTTATAGACATTTTTATTGTTACCTTTTCGCTATTGCTGCGGCTACAACAGCCTGTCCCAATGAAATACCTCCATCATTGGTTGGAACTTTGGAATGCGTATAGACTTCAAAGCGTTTTTCCTCAAGGGCTTTGATTAATCCTCTTAAAAGTATGGAATTCTGAAAAACGCCCCCGCTTAATACTATACGGTTAAGCCCGTTCTCCTTTCTAATAACCTCACACAGTTCTGAAAAAAGTTTAACAAGCGTCATATGGAATTTACTGCTTATTCTGGATGAGTGTATGCCTGCTTTCATATCTTTTACAACGCCGCAGACTATTGGCTGGGTAAGAACTTTGTATGTATCGTCAGGCAGCCATTCATAATTATATATATCATCCGAATTGCTGTCCGCAAGCATTTCCAATTCCATTGCTGCCTGTCCTTCAAAAGACACATTGTTTCTAATTCCGATTATTGCTGCTATTCCATCAAAGAGTCTTCCGAGGCTTGATGTTAATGGAGAATTAATTTTTTTTGAGATCATTTCAACTATGATTTTAATGTTTTTTTCTTCTATTTCTTTCAGCAGGGGGAGATCAAGATTCCAGAATTCTTCTCCAAAGGCATGGTAAAGATAACTTACAGCCATCCGCCATGGCTCCTTTATCGCAGCAGCGCTTCCAGGCATTGATACATATGAAAAACTTGCTGCCCTTCTGAAACGCGCAGGTTCAACAATAAGTATTTCACCTCCCCATATGCAGCCATCTGTTCCATAACCAGTGCCGTCAAATGAAAGTCCTATCACTGTACTATCCAGCTTGTTCTCTGTCATACATGATGCAATATGTGCGTGGTGATGCTGAACTTGAATTAATTTGACGCCGTGCTGTTCCTCTGCATACCGTGTACTTAGATAATCAGGATGAAGATCGCAGGCAATGATTTCAGGATTTATATCAAGGATTCTTTTGGAATGATCTATAATCAGCCGGAAAAAACTGTCTGTGGCAAGATTTTCTAAATCTCCGATATGCTGACTTATAAAAGCTGTTTTTTCCTTGGTCAGGCAGACAGTATTTTTCAATTCCGCACCACAGGCAAGGATTTGAGGGATAGAGCTTTTTAAAAAAACCGGAACAGGAACATATCCTCTGGAACGTCTGATAAATCTGGTTTTGCCGGCGGTTCTTCTAATAATTGAATCATCACTTCTTAAATAGATGTCCCGGTTGTGGATTAGAAAATAATCTGCAATATTTCCTAACCGGTTAAATGCATCTTCATTGTCAATAGCCATTGGTTCTTCGCTGATATTTCCGCTGGTCATGATCAATGCAGTAAATCCAAAGTCTAAAATAAGATAGTGAAGAGGTGTATAAGCAAGCATAACTCCAAAGTATCGATTATTGGGAGAGACTTCTCTTGACAAAAGATTTGCCTCTTTTTTTCTAAGAAGAACTACAGGCTTCTGTATGGAATTAAGCAGTTTTTCTTCTTCAGATTCAATAAATGCATATTCTCGAATCTGCTTGAGTCCATAGGACATAACTGCAAAGGGCTTTTCCTCGCGGTGTTTTCTTTTTCTCAGGCGAACAACAGCGTCATTGTTTGTAGCATCCGCTGCAAGGTGAAACCCGCCAATGCCCTTTATTGCTATAATATATCCCTTTCTTAGAAGACTTGCGGTTTTTTCAATGGGATTATTTGACTGAATATTTTTGCCTGTATTGTTTTTCAGAGAAACATGAGGGCCGCAATCTGCACAGGCATTTGGCTGGGCGTGAAACCTTCTGCTTGATGGATCATCGTATTCGGCCTTGCATTTAGCGCACATTTTAAAGTCTTTCATTGATGTGTTTGGCCGATCATAAGGAATATCGTTAATAATGGTATATCTGGGCCCACAGTTTGTGCAGTTTATAAACGGATATTGATAGCGGCGATCATCAGGGTCGAAAAGTTCGCTCAGGCAGTCATCACAAACAGATACATCCGGAGAGATAAGAGTGGATCTTAAGTTTCTGCTTCTGCTGTTTACGATTGAAAAGTTTTTAAAATATTCGACAGGTTTTTCATTGAATGAAATTTCTGAAAGATGTGCAAGTGGTGGGTGGTTTTTTAAAAGATTGCTGCAAAAGGATTCAATATTTTCCTTTGCGCCTTCTATATGAATGGATACGCCGGAAGAAGTGTTGGCGACTTCTCCTTTTAGCCGGAATTTGTTTGCAAGATTATAAACAAAAGGCCTGAAGCCTACTCCCTGAACAATACCATTAATTTTCAGCTTCTTTGAAATATAATTCTCTTTCATATCTATATAGAAGCTAACTCTCGTAAATATTTCAAGGATTCCATTGCTGCTGATTCGTCTATTTTATGTATGGCAAAGCCTGCATGTACTATTACGTAATCTCCAACCTTTGCATCTTCAAGAAGGAGTAAGCTTATTTCTTTCTTAATGCCGGCGACATCAATTGTTCCAATATTGTTTTCAATTTTTATTATTTTAGAAGGTATTGCAAGGCACATAAGCCACCCCTCCTTTTTTAACCTGCTATTTTCCGGTTTACCCCGCTTTTCAGCCACTCTATCCATGGGGTAAAGCCATCTCCTGTTTTTGCTGATAATTCAAAAACAGGCATTTCAGGATGTACTTGCCTGATGTTATTTAAAACCTCTTCTCTATTATAATCCAGATAAGGAAGTAGATCTATTTTATTTAATATAGCTGCATCGCAGACTCGGAACATAAGGGGATACTTTACAGGCTTATCTTCTCCTTCTGTTACACTAAGGACAACGATTTTTGCATCTTCGCCGATGTCAAATTCAGCAGGACATACCAGATTCCCAACATTTTCCACGATTAACAGATCAATAGCATCAAGGTCAAGATTACATGCGGCTTTTTCTACGACATGGGCGGCAAGGTGACAGTCACCGCCAAACTCGTCCGTATTTATTTGCACAACAGATACACCTGTTGTGGCAAGCCGGTTAGCATCATTGCTGGTGCAAATATCACCCACTATGACAGCGCTTTTAATCTCAGGTATTATATAGGACAAGGTCTTTTCAAGGGTGGTTGTTTTACCTGATCCAGGCGAACTCATTACATTAAGAACAAAAACCTCTTTTTCCGTAAACATTTTCCTGTTCTGTTTGGCCATTGTATTATTAACATCAAGAACCTTTCGAATAACCTTTATTTCCATGATATACTCCAGCATAAATTGTTTGAGGGTTACTATAGACTTTCAGATAAATAATTTCACTGTGTTATCAGTCGTCGACATATAACTAATACGCCTTCCTCCTTCCGGCCTTGTGAAATTAATTATCTGAAAGTCTATATTTCTTACCGGTTAGCATATAATTTTATTTGTTTTCCAGCTCAATTGAAGTTATATCCAGTTCCCTGCCTGAGATAATTTCTATTGAGCCGCTTTTGCAATTTTTGCACATAAAAATCGGCTCATTAATTGTCCACTCAAATTTGCATTCATTGCATCTTGCCAAAATAGGAACTACTTCAATATTTAGATCTGCGCCGGAAAGTGGGGTATTTATGGACAAAATTTCAAAACAGAACCTAAGACTGTCAGGCACAACCGAAGATAGCTTACCAACCTTCAGGTTAACCCTTTCAACAGGTATATCCTCCATGCCGCCTGGAATTGAAGACGTGGCGATCTCAATTATCTGTTTTGCAATTCCCATTTCATGCATAATTAAAAAAGCCTTTTAGTCAGCATATCCTTGGCAGTTGCTCTCCTGTAAGCATATCCACTATCCTGGTTCCTCCAATACGGGTTTGCATGAAGACCTTTCGTGGATTATCTTCAACAACTTCTCCAATGATGCATGCTTCTCTACCAAACCTGTTCTCTCTTATTACATCAAGTACTTTCTCTGCATGGTCAGGCGGGACAAAGGCAAGAAGATTTCCTTCATTCGCAATATAAACAGGATCAAAACCCAGAAGTTCACAGATTGCAGCGACCTCATTTTTAACAGGTATCTTTTCTTCGTAAATTTTTATTCCGATCTCGGATTTTATAGCTATTTCATTAAGAGCGGTGCCGATGCCGCCACGGGTCGGATCCCTGAGGACATGGATATTTTTGCATACAGAAAGCATGTTTTTAACCATATGGTTTAAAGGGGCTGTATCGCTTGCAACAGATGAGTCAAAGGTCATTCCTTCTCTTTGTGTTAAAATTGTAATGCCATGATCAGCAATGCTCCCACTCAGTATGATTTTATCACCAGGGAGTGCTCTGTGGCTGGCGATATCGATATTTTTTGGTATTATACCTATTCCTGATGTGTTAATAAAGATCTTGTCAGCCGCACCCTTGGGAACCACTTTGGTATCTCCGGTAACAACTTTTACACCTGCCTTTTCTGCAGCGATGCTCATCTCTTGAAGAATTGTCTTTAGATCCGCTAAGGAAAAACCTTCTTCAATAATCAGTCCTGCACTAAGAAAAAGCGGAGTAGCGCCGCACATGGCAATATCATTGACTGTGCCGTTTATTGAAAGAGTTCCTATGTTGCCTCCGGGAAAAAATATCGGGTCAACCACATAGGTATCGGTTGAAAAGGCTAATCGTTTTCCTTCAATATCAAATATCGCTCCATCATTAAGCTGGGAAAGTATTGGATTATTAAAGATAGGCAGCATGATGTCAGTAATCAGGCTGTGCGATATCTTCCCTCCGCTTCCATGATCCAGAAGAATGTTATCTGTTTTCATAAATTGCCTTGATTAGAAGTTATAATGCAATGGATTTCCAGGAAATCGTTTCTATATCAATATTTATTCACAATCAATACTTATTCACAATTTAATATGTGATACAAAAGCACCTTTGGACAGGTTTAATCCCTGCGCGATCTGCGTGGCCATTTCCTCGATGGATTTTCCAGCCGAAGAGATGACTGGAATATGATATTTCTGGAATATCTGTTCGGCCCGCTTAATTTCATCCCTGCAGGTGGCAAGCCTGGCATAGTTACTGCCTGGATAACGCTTTTCCCGAACGTTGCGCAAAAACTCCGGGATAGTGGTGATGCCTGTTGAGCGTTTTAAGTTGCGGACTATGCTATCCGGCAGATAGTATTCGGAAAGGAACTTATCGGTAAGGGGGAAATTGGCTGTCTTCATGCCCATCTGGGAAGCCATGTAGACAGATATGGGCGTTTTGCCGGCCCTGGAAACTCCGAGAATAATGGCGTCTGCCATGTCATATTCCGAGGTCTTTGTGCCGTCGTCGTGTTCCATGCAGTAGTGGATTGCCTCCACCCGCCGGTCTATGTCCATACCGGTCACCTTGCGGCTGGCCCCGGGAACCCTTTGCGCCTTGACATCGAGGCAGTTTTCCAGTCTTTCCAGGAAAAAGGCATAAGCGTCGAAGAATTCCACTTCAGGGACATTGAAGACGGCGATGGTTTCCTGGCTTATGATGGTACTGAAAATGAGCGGCCTGCGTCCGGCGGAACGCTTCAGGATATAGTCCATGATTTTTTTGGCCTTTGCCACCGTCGCGATAAAAGGAAATTTCTCCTCATTGAAATTGATTTTGGGAAACTGGCAGATAAGGGCCTTGCCGAGGTTATTGGCCACAATGCCGGTCCCGTCCGAAATGTAGTATACGTCTTTGGATTTCCTCATGGTTTTTCCTTAAAATTTTTTCCCAAAAAGACTACCACAAGCAGCAAAGATGGCGCAAGGCATAATTGGAGAACACAGAAATTTTCCGGTCCGGCCTATGCATTGATCTTTGGACTTTTTGCTTCAACAACATTTACGTTGATTATTGTGCCGGTGATGTATTATTTAAGAACTATAATTTAGGGATTTATCAATCATTATGCATGAACTGAGCAGCTCGGGGAAATAATTGTGCAGACGGTACGGCGCAGATTGAAGATATTTTTAGCCATTTTTCTGGTAGTGATAACAGCTGGCACGGTTGGTTTCATGGTACTGGAGGACCTCTCGTTTTTTGAGGCCTTTTATTATAACATCGTTACCATGTCGACGGTGGGGTATGGTGATATTCACCCGACAAAGCAGGCCAGCCGCATCTTCGCCATATTGTTGATCGTCGTGGGCGTGGGGACATTTCTCGGCGTGATTGCGAACATTACGGAAATGATACTGCTGAGGCGAGAAACGCAAAGCAGAATGCGGAAGGTCAACATGCTCCTGGGCGTTTTTTTCAGCGAAGTGGGGTGTAAACTATTGAGCCTTTTCTCGGGCTACGACCAGGCCATTGACGAGATAAGGGAGGATCTCCTTGTCAGGCCGGATTGGACGGAAGACCGCTTTTCAGTTGCGCAGAAAATAGTGAAGAAACATAACTTGCGGATTGATATGCGGCTGATTGACCTGGAAACCCTGCTCGCTTTTCTAAACATCAAAAGAGGATTTCTTGTCAGTCTTTTGGAGAACTCTGTGCTGATCGAGCAGGAAGAGTTCGGCGAAGCCTTGCTCGCTTTGTTCCATCTGACCGATGAGTTGAGTTGCCGGGATGGCATGAATAACTTGCCGGATTCCGACCGCAACCATCTTGCAGGCGACATGAACCGCGCCTATAAAAAACTGGTTGAGCAGTGGCTTGTTTATATGAGTCACCTAAAGAATCAGTATCCATACCTTTTTTCCCTGGCGGTCCGGAAAAACCCTTTTGATCCGGAGGCAAGCCCGATTGTTCTTCAGTAATTGGCTGTGCAGAAATTAAACATTTCCACTCCTCGTATCATTGCTTGCCTGAAACTGATTGCAACACAACGCTTTTCACAGCCGCGGCGAAAAGCCATTGACTTTCAACTTGCTGTTTTGTAATAGTTATTATGTCCTTTTCTGGAGATTGGAGCTATGCGGGGCGACTTCCTTTCTCCGCCTGTCATTATAATGTTTCTTGTCCTGAGGAGGCATGCCCATGATAAGCAGGAATCCTGTTGATCGCGAGGCGAGAATTCTGATTTTGGGAGCCGGGCCCGGTGGCTTGTCCGCCGCTCATTTCCTGAGTAGGCATGGTTTCAAAAATGTTACTGTGTTTGAAAAACTGGGCAGGGTTGGCGGGATGTGCCGTTCCGTAACCGAGGATAACCAGTCATTCGACCTGGGAGCAATCTTCGTCAGCTCGGCCTACCGTGAGGTTCTTCGCATGGCGCGCTGCGTGGGAGCCGAGCTGGAAAGATTCGAGGGAGCCACCGCCTTTGTCTATGATGAAACGAGTCAGTCAGCTCGCTACCACGACCTCCTGCCTTATGTTATGGGCGGTTCGTCCCTTTCGGCATTTTGTCGCTTTACCGGGCTCTGTCTGCGCTATCTTTGGAAACGTTATCGAATCCGCAAAATCTTCCGGCGGCCGGGCTGGGCTGGCATTGACGCGCATCCCGCTCTGTGTGTCACGTTTGCGGAATGGCTGGACCACAACGGCCTTGAGGACCTTAACCGGTTGTTTGAGATTCCCGTCACCACATTCGGGTACGGTTTTCTGGATGAAATTCCAGCGCCGTATGTCCTCAGGTACATGGGGATCAGAACCTTCCTGGCCATGCTGTTCTCATCCGCACCGTTTGCCCGCCTGCTTCCTTCGTTTCTGGTTGCGCAACGCTTCAGATACGGCTTCCAGCGTTTTTGGGAAAGAGTGGCCTGGGATCTCAATATTCGCCTGAATGTTGATGTTAAAAAAATCGAACGCCGTGAAGAAGGAATCTTTGTAAAATACACGCATCCGATGCAGATGCTTGGAGACGAGGTCTCCCATGCCGAGGAGCATGCCCGGTTTGATTACCTGATCGTCGCCTGTCCCCTTCTGCTGGAGGAGCTGGAGAGTTTCCTTGATTTGACCGAGGAGGAACGGTGGTTTCAGTCAAAAACCAGGTTTATTCCTTACGCGGTTGCTAGTTTCGAGATCGCCGACCTGGTGCTGCCCATGCCCGTTGCATTTCATTTGCCCCTTCCATCTTTTGATCAGCCGATGATCATCGCGCAACAGCATCGGGAAAATGAATTGATGGCCTTTTATGCGCGGCTGGCCAGCAGTGAACCGACTGCTGCGGATGAGCTGCGGCTTCGTGAGAATATCGAGCGCTACATCGGTGCACTGGGCGGGCGGATCAACGAACAGGATGACTGGCATTCCTATGACGCCTGGCTCTACTTCAAGCATGTCGGTGTTGAAGAGTTTAGCCGGCGTTACTTTGATCGTTGGGAAGAAGCCCAGGGTAAGAATCGGACTTTTTTCGTTGGAGGTCTTTTTGACTTTGACTATGTTGAAGGGATCGTGCGTTATAGCCGCTATCTTGTTGAACAACATTTCGCTGGAAGAGCCGGGAGTTAAATGGGACAAAGGCATGGTGGTCTACGGCTGGTATTCAAAGAGAATGCGGGGAGAACGACGCAACAAAAAGCAAAAGCTCGAATTTTAGAATCCGTCCAATGTCGAATCGGCCTAAAACGTATTAATGTAACATTTTTTAGTAGATGAAAATCATTTTCAATAATATTTTTTTCATTACCTTTCATTCCCTTTGTTTGAAGATGAAAATGTATTAATAGCTTCTGATATTTTTTCAGAAGATCCAAGGACGAAAAGCACATCGTTGGATTGAAGGACCATGTCTGCACCCGGGTTGGCCAATATCTGTGAGTCCCGTCGTATTGCCACTGCAGAAATCCCATAACGCCCTCTTAACTCGATCTGGGCAAGGTTTTTCCCAATCAGCAGTGATCCTTGCGAGATCCGAAACGTGCTGATTTCGACATCATGAAGGTGTAGTTTCAAATCGGAAAAAGATGCCGACACCTTAGAAAGGCTTCGAAACATCTTATAACCATCTGCTCGCACCTCAGCAACCAGCCTCTCGATTTCATCTCTGGGTATAAGATATTTAGCCAAAACCCGGGTAAAGATCTCCATTGATGTCTCAAATTCTTCCGGAATAACCTCGTTGGCTCCTAATTCATACAGAGGTTTCATCTCCTGGAAATAACGTGTCCGTACAATCAAATGAACCTTTTGATTAAGTCTCCGAATGATTTCGGTAATTCTACGGGTTGCCGCGGGATCATTAATAGCAGTTACAACAATTCTAGCATCTTTGATGTTTGCGCGCTGAAGTACGACCTCCTGGGTTGAATCACCATAATAAATCGGTTCGCCCTTTGCCTGTTCGCTCTTTACTGTTTCCGGGTTCATTTCAATGACTACGTAGGGAATACCTGATAGCCGTGCGGCTCGTGCTACATTTCTACCATTGACTCCGAAGCCGATTATAATGAGGTGGTCTTTTTTACTCTTAACCTTTATCTCCGGAATAGGATAAAAGCCCGATATTAACCTTTTTGGCAGCGGCAACAGCAGGATAATATCCGCCAGGCGTGGCGCCAGGGTTATAATGAATGGTGTCGCCGCCATGCTAAGCACAGAAAAAGCCAGAAACATCTGATAAATATTTCCGGTAAGCAAACCATGTTCAACACCGGTCTTGGATAAAATGAAAGAAAATTCACCGACCTGACTGAGTGCAAGGCCAACCAGGATTGAAGTACGAAAAGGGAATCCTAATAAAACTGTTGCAAAGCAGGCAATGATGGATTTTAGAAACAAAATTCCCAAAGCAATCAGCGCTATGGTTCCCGGTTGCCGGAAAAGAAAGCCCACATCCAGCAACATGCCGATGGAAACAAAAAAGAAGCTTGTGAAAACGTCACGAAAGGGTAAAATGCTTCCAAGCGCCTGATGACTGTATTCGGATTCGGAAATAATCAATCCTGCTAAAAAAGCGCCAAGGGCAAGGGAAAGACCCGCACTGGAAGTTATCCACGCAACTGCAAGGCAAATTACAACTATGCTCAAAATGAAAAGTTCCCGGCTTCGTGTCCGGGCGATTTGATACAATACCTGTGGTACAATCCATTTAGCGCTGACGATCACCAACCCGATGATTCCGATCCCTTTGGCAATAAGAATAAGGACGGATTCGCCCGCACCCCCTGGTGCTCCGGCCAGTAAAGGCGTAATCAATATCATTGGAACAATAATAATGTCCTGAAAAATCAAGATGCCAAGAGCAGTACGCCCATGGGGGCTATCAACTTCAGCTCTTTCCTGGATCAGTTTGAGAACAATGGCCGTGCTGGAAAGGGATATAAGAAATCCTATAAAGATTGAGTTGCCGACAGGTTGACCCAGTTGCACAGCTATAACAAAAGTAACCAAAAATGTAAGCAACACCTGAATCGAGCCTCCCATGAGGACTGATTTCTTGATTTGCAGCAGCTTTTCAAGTGAGAGTTCGATTCCAATAGTAAAAAGCAATAACACAACACCGACTTCAGCTAAAACTTCAACTTCGTGAACCGCCTTTACCAGTCCAAGTCCGTAAGGCCCGGCCAATATCCCGGCAAGAAGAAATCCCACAATTGCCGGTACTCGAAGTCGATGGCATATAAAGAGAATAGCAATGGAGAGCACAAATATGATAACAATGTCATTTAGCAGCGGTATCTCCATATTCAACTTTACCTTCTAATTCTGTCGAAAAGCTTAAAACAATAAGATGGGTGCAATACAAAAAAGTGACATAGAACAAAACGTGACTATTTCGGTGCCAAGAAGCACCAATTGAATAATGAATGTCGAACAGGGAATATTGAATATAGAAGTGTGGATGTTTTTTTTAAAATTATTAAGTACCTTCCTTCGTAATTCGACATTCCTTGTTCGACATTCGACATTAAGCTGATTATACGGGTTCAACGATTACTTGATATAATTTATGTCACTTTTTTGTATTGCACCCCAATAAGATGCGCAAAACGGATCAGTGTTTTCT
>JAJSZW010000012.1 GCA_030262895.1 Deltaproteobacteria bacterium
ACAACGAGGATTTTGCATTTATTGAATTTTGTTATCATAAGTAGTTTTGTTATTTTTTGCAATAAGTTCCATTAAAAGTTCAGGAGGACGAACTACTCGGCCGCTACGGTCAGTAAAGGCATGCCTGGTTTTTCCTTTTGCAAGTATTGTATTTCCTTGTTCACTTAATATGAGATAATTAAACTTCATACTAGCTTTAACGCTTGTGTCTAAAGAAGTTTCTATTATCAGAACATCATCGTAATGTGCAGAGTATAAATACTTGCAATAGACCTCTGAGACAGGCAGGAAAATTCCCCTTTCTTCAATTTTTTTGTAAGTAAGTCCCAGATATCTGAAAAATTCTGTGCGACCCATTTCAAACCAGCGCAAGTAATTTGAATAATAGGCAATACCCATCTTGTCCGTATCACCGTAAATTACACGGTATGTTATTTTATGGGTTATCATACTTCCACCTTCAGCCTACCACCTGCGTTAGTCATATAATTTTTTGGATAATGTTTTTTAATTCTTTATATGAATATGATGCAGTGAGTTCGGGGAACTCATTTTTTATATTATCCGGCGGCCGGAAAAAAATACCTGTATCAGCTTCTTTGAGCATGGAAACATCGTTATATGAGTCGCCGACAGCTATTGTTCTGTAATTAAGGTTTCTTAGAGATAGTATCGTTTGCCGCTTGCCGTCTTCCCGGCGCAGGGTGTACCCATTAATTGAGCCATCAGAATGTATTTGCAAAGAATTACAAAAAAGTGTCGGCCATCCAAGTTTTTTCATTAAAGGTCCTGCGAATTGAACAAATGTATCTGAAGCAATTATTACCGGGACGCATGATCGGAGCCACTCAAGAAATTCCACTGCACCTTCAAGCGGTTCCATGGAATCTATAACCTCTTTAATATCATCTATCTTCAGTCCATGTTTATGAAGAATGGAAAGTCTTTTTTTCATCAATACATCATAATCAGGTATATCACGCGTAGTCAGTTCAAGTTCCTTAATGCCGGTCTTTTTGGCTACATTTATCCATATTTCAGGGACAAGAACTCCTTCCAGATCTGAGCAGACAATATACATATTTTTTCACCTAAATATATAACAGTTTACGGTTCACGGTTTACGGTTGTCGTTTTGCAGCTCACACTTTTTTTCTCGTTCCCATGCTCCAGCGTGGGAATGTATAAGGCTGAACATTTTAACCGTGAACTGTAAACTGTTAACCGTAAACCGTTATCACATTAATCTTGACTGTTTTTATCCTCGATTCGTATGAGAACCGGTTTGTCTTTTACAATCTCAAGAGAAGCAATTTCAGACAAAGCTTTTTTTACGCCGGCTTCTCCGGCGAGATGCGTTAGCATGACGATAGGAACCGAACCTTTTGATTTCCGTCCTTTCTGATGGACAGACTTAATGCTGATGCCATGATCGCCTAAAATGCCTGATATCTTCGAAAGTACTTTGGGCTGATCCAGTACCGAGAACCTGAAATAATAGTTAGTAAGGATTTCGTCAACAGGCATAACAGGAATTTTTTTAATGCTTTCCATTTGGTATGAAAGCAAAGGGACTCTTTTTATAGCGCCGGATAAAAGGTTACGTGCAAGATCAACAGTATCGCTGACTACAGCGCTGGCAGTAGGCATCATGCCTGCTCCATGCCCGTAAAGCATTATATTGCCCACCGCGTCGCCGGACACTGTAATTGCATTTAACGCGCCGTTGACATTGGAAAGAAGATTGTCAAAGGGAATCATGGTAGGATGTACTCTTGTTTCGACTTTATTCCCCCTGTTTTTGCTGATCGCAAGGAGTTTTATCCTGTATCCAAACTGTCCCGCGAACTCAATATCAAGGGGGGTAATTTCAGAAATTCCCTCAATATAAATATCGTTAAGATTGATTTCCATTCCATAGGCAAGTGATGACAATATGGCTAGTTTGTGAGCTGTGTCAATGCCCTCCACATCCAGGGTTGGATCTGCCTCTGCATATCCGTTTGCTTGTGCTTCGGACAGAGCGTTTTCAAAGCTGCTCTTATCATCTGTAATTTTTGAAAGGATATAATTGCATGTACCGTTTAAAATACCGATCATTGAATTAATCCGGTTTCCGACCAGAGTCTCACGCAAAGTTTTGATAATCGGTATACACCCGCCAACACTTGCTTCAAAGGCAAGATCAACACCTTTTTCATCTGCTGCCTTGAATATGACATTGCCATGGCTTGCAAGAAGTGCCTTATTTGCAGTAACGACGTGCTTTCCGTTATTAATGGCTCTTAAAATCAAGTCCTTTGCAATTCCTTCTCCTCCAATCAGCTCGACAATAATGTCAATTTCCGGATCGTCAACAACTCCTAAAGCATCAGTGGTCAAAACGCCCTCATGGAATTTTATTCCTCTGTCTCTATTAATATCTATGTCGGCAATACGTTTCAAATTCAGAGCAGTTCCAACCCGTGAGCTTATAAGATCTTTGCTTTCAATAAGAATTTTTGCAGTACCTGTACCAATCGTACCACAACCGAGCAAGCCTATATTTATTTCTTTCATACCAATCCCTTTTTTTCATTATAAGCAACGACAAGCTATGCGCTTTGCATTGAAGGTTGTAAATTTTTGACATATCGTAATCATCCTTGATTAATTACAATAATAAGAAATTTATGTCAAAAAAATTGTTTTGACTTTTAAGCTGATTCAATTTAGTTTTCAAGTTTTATAAGGCTTTGATAGTAATTTTAGGGAGATTTATATGACTGATTCTCTTACTTACGCTGATGCAGGGGTAGATATAGACAAAGCGAATGCCCTGGTCAATAAAATTAAAGAAATAGCGGAACAAACCCCCAGAACCGGCGTTATTGGTGAAATAGGAGGGTTTGGGGGGCTTTTTGCGCTCAATATTGCCGGTATGGAAAAGCCGGTTCTTGTTAGCTCGACAGACGGTGTCGGCACCAAACTTAAAATTGCTTTTATGATGGGCAAACACGATACAGTTGGTATTGATCTTGTTGCCATGTGCGTTAATGACATTGCTGTTCAGGGGGCAAAACCGCTTTTCTTTCTTGATTATCTTTCAACAGGCAAACTGGAAACAGATGCTGTAACTGAAATCATAAGGGGAATTGCCGAGGGTTGCAGACAGGCTGTGTGCGCCCTAATAGGTGGTGAAACTGCTGAAATGCCTGGGTTTTACAGAGATAACGAATATGATCTGGCTGGTTTTGCTGTAGGAATCGTAGATAAGAGTAAAATTATTGATGGTTCCGAGATTCGCGCAGGCAATAAACTTATTGGTATTGCATCAAGCGGGCTTCACAGTAATGGATATTCACTTGTACGCAAGATATGCTTTGATATTTTAAAGTTAAAAATTGATGACCATGTGCCTGAGTTAGGCAAAAGTTTGGGAGAAGAACTAATTATTCCAACGAAAATATATTCAGATACTATTTATCGTATTTGCAGAGATCTCCCTGTCTTGGGTCTTGCACATATAACAGGTGGAGGTATTGGCGATAATATCCTTCGAATCATACCTGAATCCTGTAATGTTGTTATAAGAAAGGGAAGCTGGGATATTCCTCCTGTTTTTCCATTTTTACAGCAGGCCGGTAAAATATCTGAAAAAGAAATGCTGCGCACTTTCAATAATGGTCTCGGCATGATAGCTGTATTGCCTGAAGAAGTTGCCCATGAGGTGCTGGGAAGACTTAAAGCTATGGACGAAAAAGGCTATATTATAGGAGAAATTGTTGAAAGAAAAGATTCCGATAGTCGTATTGAATGGATTTAATTGCCCTTTCTTTTTATAACATGAATCACTTCCAAACCCCCCATTTCATATCCGCAATCTGTTTTATAGATCGTATAAAGATTTTCATGCCTGGTTATCAAGCAAGATATAGAATCGGGCAAGCGGCTCACATTATAGCTCGTCTGTCTATCTTACTCATTATTTCGACTGCTATTCCTGTTTGTGTTTGCGCTGAAATTCAGGAGAGATTCTTCGAGGATGATTCTGCAGAACCCTGGCATATCGCTGCGGACGAAATGAGCTACGACCATAAAACAGATCAATATGTTGCAAAAGGCAATGCGGTCATAACAAAAAAAGGCAGGAAACTGACTGCTGATTTTGTCCGTTTTAATTACAATACCATGGAGGTTCTTGCAGTTGGTCACGTGATAATGACAGCAGGGGAGGATGTTTTAATCGGTGACCGCATGGAAATGGATTTGGAGGCCGAGATTGGGACAATCTATAATGGAACTATATTTCTTAAAGAAAACCATTTTTACATAAAGGGTAATAAGATAAAAAAGCTGGGGGAAAACAGCTATTTTGTTGATAAAGCCAGCCTGTCGTCATGCAACGGTGAAAGCCCGCCATGGAAAGTTACTGGAAGAAATCTGAAAGTTACGCTGGAAGGTTATGGTTTTATTAGTCATGCAGCTCTTTGGGTAAAAAAAATGCCTCTCCTTTATACTCCTTTTCTTGTTTTTCCAGCCAAGCAAAAACGCCAGTCAGGTTTACTGCCGCCGCAAATTGGATATTCAGAGCGAAAATGGGAGGAATATAACCAGCCTTTTTATTGGGCTATAAATGAAAGCTCGGATGCAACCTTTTATTTATACCACATGGGGCGTCGTGGAGACAAAGTTGCTTTTGAATACAGGTATGTTTTAGACAATGATTCTAAAGGGACTATGATGTGCGACTTTTTGAAAGATAGAAAAGTTGATGACGGTACCCAACACTTTGAGGAAACAGGCATTTTGGAATCCAGTAAGGAATGGGGTTATGGATCGGATAGCGTGTTGCGACCCAATACCGACCGCTACTGGTTCAGATGGAAGCATGATCAGGCCATGCCTTTTGGTTTTTTTGCAAAACTGGATATCGATATTATTAGTGACCATGATTACCTGCATGAATTCAAAAATGGATATACAGGCTTTAAAAAAACAAGTACTTATTATTCTGATAATTTTGGCAGAGATCTTGATGAATATGATGATTCCACAAGGGTAAACAGTTTGAGCGTTAACAAGATCTGGTCACAATATAGCTTTAATGCAGAGTTGCGATGGTATGATAATGTCATTAATCGACGTCAGGGGGATATGGATACAACTTTACAACAACTGCCGCTGATCGAGTTTGATGCATCAAAACAGAAAATATATGAAACACCTTTTTATGTAGATTTTGATTCTGAATATACGTACTCTTACAGTAAGGATGGAAACAGGCTCCATCGCCTGGATTTGTATCCAAGGTTTTATCTTCCTTATAATTTCAGAAGTTATTTTACTTTTGAGCCATCTTTCGGCGTCAGAGAGACGGCTTGGTATGTTGATGACTACTCAGATGGGACAGTAGAAACAAATAAGATATTGAACAGGCAGATTTATGACATAAAACTGGATCTATTTACTGAAATTTATAAGATATACAATATAAATGGAAAGAACTTAGACAGAATCAAACATTCAATTAAGCCGCAAATTATTTATGATTACACGCCTGAGCAGGACCAGGAAGAATATCCGGACACTATTGAGAAAAACAACCTGGTTACTTATTCAATTACAAACACTTTTACCTCAAGATCAAAGGAAAATGCGGAAGAGAAAATGGAAGAGAGTGAGGATGAAGAAAATGATGAGCCGGCAAGTTATAATTATAATGAGTTCTGCCGTTTCTTGATAGAACAGAGTTATGACATTGGTGAGGCAAGGGATGACAATCCTGAGCCATTTTCTCCTATTTACGCTGAACTTGAGCTTTTACCTGCAAAATATTTGTCTTTGCAGGCTGATGCAAAATGGTGCCAATATGAAAACTCTTTTCTAACTCGTAATGTTGCAGTAGCTTTATCGGATTATCGAGGGGACAGGTTGTTTGTTGAACACAGATATGCACTTGATTCAAGTGAGTCTGTTTATTATAATATTAATTTAAAGATGTCAGACAGCCTTGAAGTGTTTGGTGAATATGAACGTAATTTATATGATGGTAGAGATATAAGAACAATTGTTGGTTTTTTATATGAATCACAGTGCTGGTCTATCAGGTGTTTTTACGAAGATGAGAACGAAAGTGACCGCAGATATGGATTTATAGTTAGTCTTTATGGGTTAGGAGAGATAGGTACCGAATTATTGGGCCGTCATGTGGAAGGAGTTCCGGAATTATCAAGCGGTCATATGGAATGATTTAGTTGGCAAGAAAAAACTTGACATAAGATAATTTGTGATGCTATTTGGTTCACTGCTTGAGACCAATAATTTTCTTAATATTTTGGGCGTTTTAGTAAATTTTGAGTATCGTCATCATCTCCATTCAACTGTAAAGCGAGGAAGATATGAGAAAGAAAACAGGAATTTTATTTTCGTTATTGGTGCTGATTCTATACAGCTCCGGCGTATTGGCAGCAAACCAGGAAGGCTTCTCGCTTTCGGATTCTGATTGTATTAAATGTCACGAAAAACAACCTGCGACAATAGCTGCCAGCGGGAAGAAGCATAAAACAGAAGTCGGCTGTCTGGATTGCCATACAGAGCACCCGCCTGACGGTAAAAATGCTATTCCTGAGTGCAGTGTATGTCATAGCGATAGTCCTCATTATACTCTTGAAAATTGCGGATCATGTCATTCTGATGCCCATGCTCCTATGGATTTAAAAATAGAAGGCGAAGTATCAGAACCCTGCCTGACATGCCATGAAAAGCAAGGGCTTGAAGTAAAAGAAAAGCCCAGCGCCCATACCGACCTGGCATGTAATGAATGTCATACAAAGCACCGATATGTTCCTGAATGTATGGAATGCCATGAAAAACATACCGAAGATATGAACGTAGATGCTTGTCTTTCATGCCATCCTGTACATATGCCACTTGTTATAGCTTATGATCAGGAAACACCTTCGCATTACTGTGCCGCCTGTCACGGCGAGGCATATACGTTGTTGAATAATAATACAACCAAGCATAAGGATTTATCATGCGTCTATTGTCATAGAGATGTTCACAAGATGGTTCCGTCATGTATTTCATGTAAGATACCCCATGGCGAACCCCATCCGAGTAAGATGTTAAGTAAATATCCTGAATGCGGGCAATGCCATGGTATAGCCCATGATTTGAAAAATTAATGGAGGTGATGTAGATGAAGAGTGTAAAAAAGGGAGTCATAGCTTTTAGCGTTATAGCTATTGCAGCACTATTACTTGTTTCCGTGGGATGTCAGAAGGCTGCAGTAACAGCGCCTGTTGGAGGTGAGGAAGCGGCAATAACCGATGTGGCCAAGAAGGAAGAGAAAAAGATCGCCAAACTATATGATATTCAGCCTCAGCCTCTTCATTCAGTAGCTGAGTGTGCACAGTGCCATATCGGTGTATTTGACCGAATTAAAGATGCCGGTGGAAAACATCAGATAGAATGTGTTGACTGTCATAAGGAGTTCCATGTTTTTAACCCCAAAAAGCGTCCATATGAGGCAGCCATACCGAAATGTGAAACCTGTCACGGGGTATTTCACGGCGAGGGTACAAAACAAACTCCATTAGTGGATTGTGCTTCATGTCATACGGATCCTCATGCGCCACTGATTATTCCCGGCGCAGCGTTAAGCAATAATGCCTGTATGTCTTGTCATACAAAAGAGACCAAACAGATTACTGATAATGTCAGCAGACATACAACAGAGGTTGCATGTTCGGATTGTCATCACGTAAAACATGGTTATATACCCAAATGTAATGAATGTCATGAATCCCACAGCCCTGGCTATGAGATGGATGATAATGGTTGTATGAGTTGTCACCCTGTTCATATGCCCGCTAAGATAACCTATAGCGAGAAGGAAACGTCAAATATTATTTGCGCAGGCTGCCATAATCAGGCATATGACTTACTGCAGAATAATTACACTAAACACACTGATGTTAAGTGTTCGGAATGTCATTCAGCACATAAGAGAATACCGCTATGCAGCGAATGCCACGGAATGCCTCATTCAAAGAAGATGATGCAGGATACAGCCAAGTGCGGCGATTGCCATGGCATAGCTCATAATTTACCTGTAAATTAGTTAATCTCCGATGATAACCAACCTCTTCTACATAATATGGTAGAGGATGAAAGTTATTAAAAGTGTTACTTTGTAATAGATACAGCCGAATCACCTTTAGTGTGATTCGGCTGTTGTTTTTTAAGGGATTCAAAAAGGCAGAGAAGTTGACTTTCTGGTTTCCTTTGACAACAAGCCCTGGTTCTCCGTAGAAGTTAAGAATAACGATTTAGGCATATCTAAAAATCTATTTTAAAGACAAATTATCCATATCTTCTTGCTGGTAAGTTTGGTGCTTGTATTCGCCGCCGTTGCATATCAGCGAAATTTTGTCTGGAAGAATGATTTCTCTCATAGGTCGGATGTGATAAGAAAATCATCTGATAGAGTAATGCCTTATATGCACGCCATCCAGCCACAAGAAAAGGGGACTTTTTTTCGTCCCCTTTTCCTCGTAAGTCTGTGAGTTAGAGATTAATCATCTTTAGTTGTATGGCACACGAAACAGCCTGTAGTATTGGAGCCTCCTCCAGCATCTATAGTGCTGTAATTCCACCTGAGCATGTCATCATTCGGACTTCCGTGGGCCACGTGGCACGACAAGCACATGACCATGTCGGTGCCCGCGGCTACGGTAGAGCCCGGAGCACCGCCAAGAGCCGTCATACTGGCCGCGGATCGGGCTACCGGAGTATTAACATTATATGAGGTGGACATAGAAGCATACTCCCCTGAATTTGGTATTACAAAATCAGACGGATGTCGGAGCCATGGGCTCGCACCTCCTGCTGATGCATCCTGTTCGTGGAAGTTCCCGTGACAGCCACAGCAAAAGCCGGTCATGGTGTAGTCATCGAGGCCATACGGGCCATCCTTGTCACCTACGTAGCCAAGATATTCATTGTGATCGCCGAAGCCCTTAGTAAACTGCCAGTCACTATCCTCAATCCCCTTAACGCCTTGGCCAGCCCCACTGGAATGTCCTGACAGAAACCGGTACCAGGGGGAAGCATCCACATACCCTGAGCTGTCATCAGCATGGTGCATTACATTTAAATGACAGCCTTGACAGCCGCTTCCCATGGTTGATTCTGCGGTTTGCGCTACAGCCAGGGACAAGTGGCAACTGTTTGCACAGAGAACCTCAGCCCCTGGCGCGGCGGCAAGATTTGTATCCTGAGTTGCTATGCCAAGTACATTATGACCCTTGGCATCGCCGCAATGCTCGCCTGCACAGTCCGTGGACACCCACCAGAAATTGCCGCCAGCCAGGGTGTTGTCGCCATAGTTCGGTATAATTGTGCTCATAACATAAGGGGTGGCTCCACCATCATTGGTCCCTGTATGGCAGCCCACACAGCCACCTATAAGGAGTAATTCATTTGGGCCTGAGGCCAAAGCAGCGCCGTCCTGACTGTTGTGCATTGTGTGGCAGTTGGAGCACACACCGGTTACTTTTGCATAAGATATCCCCCCTCCACAAAGGAGCAGGGATATCGCCATTGCCAAACTCCATGATAATATTTTTTTTCTTTTCATAAACATAGTTTTCTCCTTTTTTTTAATCCGCAGATTATTCAGTTTTTTGTGAGTTGTCGGGTTTAATTCCCCGAACTGTTATTAATTTAAAAAAGCAAGTGTTGTGCCAGATAAGAAGCAAGTGTTGCACCAGATAATATTTATTTTAGCGAAGTTGTTAACTTGCTGTAATTACTGATTATTAGCATAGGCATTCTATTTATAAAATAATTACTAAATCCGATTTTACGGGAAAAAATTACAAAAATTGGTAATAAAAAATTGCAAAAAATTGTAAAAGTTCACCGGGGAATTAGCTATTGATAATTTCAGATAATTATGCGAGCTTTAGACTGTCTATATTTTATATGTAATCAAGAGAGATTAATGAGTTACTGACAATGTGCACCCTTAAAGTCACCGGCATCGGCAAATACTTTTCCACAACAATTTTGTTTAAAGATATCTCCTTTGAATTGAATTCAGGCGATGTTGTGGCAATTACCGGCTGGAACGGTTCCGGGAAAAGCACCATGCTGCGTATTATTTCCGGTCTTGTCAGGCCTTCGGCAGGTCAGGTTGAAATGTTTTGTGATAATAAGCCCATACCCAAAAAATCCAGGCGGCGATATGTCGGTATGGTTGCGCCGGCGCTCTCTCTGTATGATGAATTAACCGCTCTTGAAAACATGGAGTTTTTTTGCAGGGTCAGGGGTATTGCCTATGATCGCAAGAGCTGCTTCAATATTCTGGAAAGGGTTGATCTGGTTAAGCACGCTGAAAAAATATGCGGAACTTTTTCATCCGGAATGAAGCAGCGCCTGAAACTTGTTCAGGCACTTATTCACAATCCTCCCTTTTTATTATTGGATGAGCCGGGATGCAACCTTGACAGCAGAGGAATAAAAAGTGTAAAAAATATTATTTCAGATCAACGGAGTTGGGGTATTACCGTAATTGCATCCAACGAAAAGCGGGAGGTGGATTACGCAGACAGTATCGTCAACCTATCTGAGTGAAGCTGTTGCTATCTGGTTTCGTGATTTACGCAGCGAATTCAGAACACGTTATGCGGTGAATTCAATCCTGATGTTTGCTTTAACCACTCTTGTGGCTGTAAGTTTTTCAATAGGTTCTTTCCGCATCGAGGAATCGGAAAGACCATTTCTATACGCGGTGCTGCTGTGGATAATACTAGTCTTTTCCGCACTTTCAGGCCTTTCCCGTTCCTTTGTCAAAGAACAGGAAGCGGGCACGATGGATATTTTGAAGCTTTCGGCCCGGCCCCAGGCGGTGTTTCTTGGAAAGCTGTTTTTCAATTTGACCATGCTGGGCGCTCTGGGGTTGATTATTGTGCCGGCATTTATTCTATTGATGGGATATAAAATAAAATTTCCAGGCTGTTTTGCGGCTATGATGGTTACCGGCGGACTTGGCCTTGGCGCCGGAACTACATTGGTAGCAGCTATGATCGCACAGGCCGATGCACGCGGCGCTCTGTTTTCGGCCCTGTCCTTTCCGCTCCTTCTGCCTCTTATAATTACCGCTATCAAAGGGAGTGAAAGGGCTGCCTACGGCATAAGTGCAGCCGGCTGGCCGGAAGTTAAAATTGCCGCGGCATATGCTGTTATTATGATTACTGTCTCTTTGTTGCTGTTTCCACTGATCTGGGAAGAATAAAGGTTATGATTTACAAAATTTTACTGACAATCTGGATGAATCTTATAATAGCCGCTGTTTTTTTGTACGTTGAACCGGCTGCGGGCTTTCCGGGCGAGGTATCCCGCATTCTGTTTTTTCATGTTCCCACGGCATGGGTGGCGACGCTGGCCTTTTTTTTATCCATGATAGCGAGCTGCGTATATTTAATCACCAGAAAGGTAAATGCAGACTTTTTGGCGCAATCATCCGCTGAACTGGGTTTCCTGTTTTGCTTTCTTGCTACTGTAACCGGTTCAATATTCGCCAAAGCTACCTGGGGCTCATTCTGGAACTGGGATCCGCGGCAAACTTCTATTGTTATGCTCCTGATGATCTATGGCGCCTATTTTGTCCTCAGATCCGCAGTGCCTGATCATGAAAAAAGACGTGTGTTTGCCGGAGTGTACTCGATTCTTGCTTTTTGTACAGTGCCGTTTCTGGTTTTTGTCGTGCCCAGGATTACGAATTCTTTACATCCTGAAGACACATTAAATCCTGCAAGTCCCGGCATGGACATGAAAACCCTGATATTTTTTCTGGGATCATTATGCGCATACACGGGATTATTTGTGTGGATGCTCCGGTTAAAAGTGCGTATGCTGAGATTACTGGATAGGGAACAGAGAGCATTTCGTTCCAATTTTTAACCTAAATTGAGCGATTTTTTACTCGACCTGCACCAATCTTTTGCGCATCAAGATCTTGGCACATTTCTTCGCAAAAAAACGTTCCTAATGTTTAATTTAAAACTTGATACTTAAAAAAGGAAAAGGATAAATGAAAAGTGGTTTGGGTTTTGTAGCGGCTGTTAATCTTATTATATGGTCAGGCATTACGTTATATCTATTTGTACTGGATCGCAGGCTAAAGAAGCTGGAACAGAGGTCGGGGATGGATGTACATTATGAAAAATAAAGCTTACATAATCGGAGCCGTTATTATAGCTTTTGCGATGTTTATGGCTATGCGTTCATTTAAATCCACCCTTACCGCATATGTCAGCGTGAGCGAGGCCAAGACAATCAAAACTGCTGTGCAGGTGGCCGGCGTAGTGGTTAAGGATTCCGTCCGATATGATTTGAAAAGCAATAATCTAATTTTTACACTTAGAGAAGATGGCGGCGATGAGATGTCGGTCGAATATAACGGACCAAGTCCGGGAAATTTTAATGACGCCTCAAAAATTGTCGCGATAGGCAAATACGAACCACTTAGACAGGTCTTTATGGCCGTGGAATTGCTGGTTAAGTGCCCCACTAAATATGAACAAAGGGTTAATGGCTCGGTCAAAAAATAACTTGGCATTTTTGCATCCCGAATTCACCATATCTTTAACCGATCTTCAATCGCAAAAGTCATCGAAATAGCTCGCTATTCCTGCGGTTTTGCTCAATCAGATCGATTAAATCTACGGCAAATTCGGGCGCAAATTCTACAAAGTTGTTTTTAACCGAGCCCTAAAGGAGAAAAATGAATAATTTTGGCGATATATTAATATGGTTGGCGCTTTTTGCCTTGTTTGTATCATCTGCCGGTTACCTTGTGTTGTGCCGCAAAAAGGAGCATAAAGCGGCCCTAATGGCTGCCCGCATAGGTTTTGTTTCCTTTGCAGCTTTTATAACCATAGCATCGATCCATTTAATGATCCTGATACTCAACCATGATTTTACATACAGTTACATTGTCCAATATTCGTCCCGCGATCTTTCGTTGGAATATTTAATCAGTTCCTTTTGGGCAGGACAGGAAGGAAGCTTTCTTGTATGGGTATTGTTTGGGGCGTGGCTTGGCCTGCTGCTTATGTTTAGAGCCCGGAAGATGGAGCAGCATGTCATGCTCATCTACAACCTGAACAACATCTTCCTTACAATCCTGTTGATAAAGCAAAGCCCTTTTAGCCGGCTTCTCTTTCCTCCTCCTGATGGTCAGGGGCTTAATATGCTCCTGCAGGATCCATGGATGGTTATCCACCCGCCTATAGTGTTTCTGGGTTATGCGGCATTTGCCGTGCCGTTTGCCTATGCAGTCACCGCCATGTGGAAAAAAGAATATGACGCATGGATTAAGCCGACCTTGCCATGGACGCTTTTTGCCTTTGTTACTCTTGGAGCTGGAATCATTATCGGTGGATACTGGTCTTACAAGGTACTGGGGTGGGGTGGATACTGGGGTTGGGATCCGGTCGAAAATGCGTCTCTTCTGCCGTGGCTGTTAATCATAGCGCTGATACATGGGATGGTTTTGCAGAATAAACGCAAAAAATTGTACAAAACGAATTTCATATTGGCGGTTTCCTCCTTTATTCTGATAATATATTGCACCTTTTTGACAAGATCAGGTGTTTTGGCCGATTTTTCAGTGCATTCATTTGCGGATCTCGGCATCACAGGCTGGCTGGTTTTTTTCATACTTGCATTTCTGATCATCTCTCTTGGTCTTTTCTTTTTACGGCTAAAAGATATGCCTGCATCAAAAAAGGGAGATAAGATTAACTTCCTTTCCAGGGAATTCGGTCTTATATCCGCCATTATCTTGCTTTGTGTTTCCACAATACTTATTGGTCTTGGCACGTCCGCACCTCTAATTACAAGAGCGCTTGAAACAGCCTCAAAGGTGTCAACGCAATATTATGTTGACACTACTTTGCCTCTGGGTATTTTTATAGCCTTTGTTCTAAGTATTTTCCCTCTGATGGCTTGGGGTAAAAACAGCTTTTCAAAGCTTACGCCAAGATTAATATCTGTAATCGTATGCGCATCTGTCTCAGGAATCATAACTCTTGTAAGCGGCTATCGCGGTATCGGAGTTTTACTTTTTTCACTGTTCGCAGGAGCCGCCACGTGTGTCAATTTCTTTTTGGCAGCGCAACTCATTAGAAAAAAAATTACGTTTTCCGGCGCTGCAATTGCTCATTTAGGCGTCGGCCTGATGTTTGTCGGCTTTGTGGCATCCTCTGTCTATGACCATTCAGACAAGGCACTGCTGAAACAAGGCCAGGCGCAAAATATTATGGGTTACGAATTCACATTAAATACCCCGGAATTTTTAAAAGAAGGGAAAGGCTTTCGCCTGAGCCTGCCGCTAAATGTAAAAAAAGGAGAGTCTCAATTTGCTGCGCTTCCCGATATCTACTCCGAGCCCGGCAGAAATGGCCAGACAACTCGTTTTATCCATCCGCATATCCAGCGCGGCTTGCTTACAGACCTTTACATAGCGCCTGTAAATTATGACTCCGGCAAAAAGGAAGCAGGCTTTAACAAACAGATCATACTGAAAAAGGGTGACACAATCCAGTTGCAAGACTATGAGCTGACATTCACCGGTTTTGAGGTATCATCCATGATGGGCGCTGCCGACTCTGAAAATAAAGACATGGCTGTCAGCGCAAATATTCTTGCCTCATACAAGGGTGGAGATCCCGTAAACCTGAAACCGGTAATAATCATGGGCCGGACATCAAGCCCGTCCGGCAATGTCAAACTGCCGGGTCCTAAGGATGCCCGTCTTGTCCTGTCCCGCATAGACGCTACCACTAAGAGCATTAGTCTTATTTACCACGAGCATCCTCAGGATGCGGAGTCAGAAGAAGATGTTGCAACGCTTGCTTCCCTTCTAATGGATGTCAGCATAAAACCGGGCATGACATTGCTTTGGGCAGGAGTTTTTTTATTACTTTTGGGCGGGAGCATCGCAAATGTCCGCCGCTGTTAACATATTTGATCTGCTCAAGAAAACGACGTCGCTGGGTAATGCCTTAGTTAAAAAAGATGCTGGAAGGCGCAGGAAACCATGAACTATCCATTTAACCTTACACATGTTGGCGCTGAAAATTGCGTAACCGGATCATGCCATCTCATGGAGCTTCCGGGAAGCATAAATATCATGGTAGACTGCGGCCTGACCATGGGAGGAGACACGGCTCTTTCCCTATCCCAGATGCCGGTCAAACCATCGGAGCTCGATTATCTTTTTATAACCCATGCCCACATTGATCATATTGGAAGAATACCGGATCTAATTGACCTTGGCTTTGACGGGGAAATCATTACCACCCACGGCACAAATGCCCTGCTGATTCCCATGCTTGAGGATGCGCTTGCCTTTACTGACAGGTCAGAAAAAGAGATTAAAGTCCTGTCAGCCAGAATCAACGATCTCTCCTGGGGCTTTGAATATAACCAGAGCTTTTCCTTAAAAAAGGGCATAAAATTTAAACTTAAAAATGCAGGCCATATCCTTGGCTCCTGCTTTATCAGGTTTGAAATACCAGTAAAGGAGAAAACCCCTTTTTCTGTTATTTTTTCAGGGGATCTTGGTTCCATAAACACCCCAATACTGCCGGACCCTGACATCCCGGATCATTGCGATCTTCTTATATTGGAGTCAACCTACGGGGACAGAAACCACGAAGACAGAACAAAGAGAATCGAAAACCTGTCAGCCATGCTGAGAAAGGCATTAGCAGACAAGGGCAAGATCTATATTCCGGCCTTTGCTCTGGGAAGAACCCAGGAGTTGATCTATGAGATGGACCGCATCTTTACCCGGGAGAAATGGGATACGAAAATACCGGTATTTATTGATTCCCCACTCGGACTGAAAATTACAGGTATCTACTCATCTCTTAGTGAGTTTTGGGACAAAGAAGCAAGGACGCTTTTCAAAAAAGGGGATCATCCCATTGACTTTAAAAAGCTTTTTGCAGTTGAAAACCAAAGGGATCATAAACGTATCCTGAATATCCCGGGCCCTGCGATTATTGTTGCAGGCAGCGGCATGTGCACGGGCGGCCGTATCCTTGATCATCTTGAAAATAGCCTTGAAGATTCAAAAAATGATGTAATTTTTGTTGGCTACCAGGCAAAAGAAACCCCTGGAAGGGAGATCATCAAATACGCCAGGCGAAAAAATGGATATGTCAACCTGAATGGTCAGAAAGTTGCCATCAATGCCGCGATTCATAAGTTGACAGGATACTCTGCCCACGCGGACCAGAAAGGCCTTGTTGGTTTTGTGGAGTCAATGGGAGAAAAACCTGGAAAAATTAAGCTTGTTCATGGTGAGCCGGGCAGTCAGAAAGTATTAAGAAATATTTTGTATTCTAAAGGATGCAAATGAAGCTATTGAACCGCCATAAAAATGACGGAACCGATTAAAGCGCCGCCATTTCTATTTCAATTACTTAATCACTACCTTTATCGCTGAGCATCATGACATCCTAAACAGCCGTATGTTACTTGACTGCCTGATTCTTGTCCAGCCAATTGTGTTGAATAAGCCCACCTCAGGAGATCAGCATTTTCCGTGCCATGCGCACGATGGCAGGAAAGGCAGGTTGCCATTCTTCCAGATGTTAGCTGGAATGTTGCGTCTTCGTAACCCACAGGATTATGCTTGTAATCATCCCCGTCTAAGGTATAGCTGGTGTCACCTATTGCCCATGTCGCGGGAATGGCTACGTCTGTGGGGTGCCTGATCCACGGGCTGACTGATCCACAATCGTCAGTGCTTCCGCTCTCGTTATGGAAATCACCGTGACATTTGGCGCACAACTCGCTAATGCTCGGATCATCAACTCCGGCGCTGTAAATGTTTACATTCTGGGTGTCGCCGGATGTTACAACTCCTGTACCAGGATCACGTATTATGGCCTCCTCATAATCCTTTGCTCCGGAACCGACAACGCCTTTAGTTCCAACATATAATATCCGATAGGCTGAAGGGTCATGATGCCCGCCTTTGATGGCTGCCATATCATCCAGATCGGTCTCGTTCCCGTGACAGCCGTTGGTGCCGGCGCAACCTAAGCCGTTTCCTCCACCTGCGCTATGGCCCGTATACCAGGTGGTCTCACTACTATCAAAACCAGCCGGAACAGCTATGGCACCGATATCGTGGTTCTCGTTTCCATTGTTATCGCCTATGTCTGTATCCGTTTGAAAGAACCCGCCCGCCAGGCAATTATCATCACTTGCGCCACTCCCAAGCCTGACAAATGGATAACCACCAACGAATGGATCAATGCGGGTTGTTGTGTGGCACCCCAAGCAGTCGTTCAACAACAACGCCGACTGAGGATCCGCGAGTCCCATAGGCTCCCCCCCTTGTGAGTTATGCATGGTATGACATTCACTGCATGCTCCGCTTACCGCGGCATAACCTGTCCCTCCTCCACAAAGGAGCAAGGATATCACCATTACCAAGCTCCATAATATTTTTTTTTCTTTCATCAGTATAATGCCCCCTTTTCTTCTTATTATTTAAGTATTTATATTCTATTATATAACGTAATATAAAAGTTTGAGTTCTGTGAAATTAATAATATCCTTAATTTATCGAACTTGGATATCACTTCCTGTATCCTTCTTGGTATGGCAGGCAAAACAGCCTGTGGTATTAGAACCGCCGCCGGCTAACATGTCGCCATAGTCCCACCTTAACAGATCATCATACGGACTTCCATGAGGCCTGTGGCATGAAAGACACATGACCAAGTCTGTGCCGATCTCTACGGTACTTTTTAGGATAGTTAAATTTGGTCTGGCCACGGGCACATTCGGGTCATAGTTCCCTGTGCCGGTGCCATTTGCGCCAAAGGCATCAGCATATTCGCCTGTATCCGGTATGACCGCATCCGACGGATGCCTGATCCATTCACCGGAAGTATTTTGCTCTTGGTGAAACTTACCGTGGCAGCCGCAACAAAACGCTGTCATGGTGTGGCCGAGTTCTGAAAACGCCAAGTAGATCAAGCCTGGCCACTCCTTTACCTTGTCTTCTCCAGAGAACCCGAGATACTCATTGTGGTCGCCGGGGCCATAGCTCGCCTGCCAGTCGCTATCCTCTATGCCGCAAACGCCGTAGCCCTCGCCGCTAATATGCCCTGAAAGAAAGCGGTAATATCCGTCCGTTGAAGGCTTTTCCGCGCCTATAACAGTGGCCGAGTCATCCGCATGGTGCGCAGGCCTGAGATGGCAGCCCTGGCAGCCGCTTCCAAATGGTATCTCTGCTATATTATGCTCTACAGCCAGGGAGTCGTGACAAGCACTACCGCCGCAACTAAACCCTCCAGGGGCCTTTTCAAACAAATTCGAATCCCGGTCTGATATGCCAAGCACATTATGCCCTTTGGCATCACCATCCGGTTGTGATACCCAGTAAAAATTACCGCCGGCCAGGGTACCTGGGTTATAGTTCGGCTTGGATAAATTGTACACAACAGGCACAGTAGATTCGCCTATAGTTTTCGTTGGGCTTGAATCGCTACTGGAATGGCACCCAACACAGTCATCCATCAAAAGGGCCGTATAAGGTCCCTCAGTCGCCGTAGGGTCGCCATCTTGCGAGTTGTGCATGGTGTGGCAGTCACCGCAAACGCCGCTTACTTTGGCTGAGGCCAGGCTGCCAAACACAGCAACCAGAGTTGCGGCTGTCAGCAATGCAGCTAATGTGATTAATGATTTTTTCAATTTTGTTTCGCCTCCTTTTGTTGTGGATATTAAAAAACGTACCAGTGATTCATGTTACGTTTTCATTACATCCTCTGGCGATAAAGTGATAAATGATTAAGGGGTTAGCCTTACCTATCTTATAATTGTTAAACATGACTCCGGTTTCTTCTTTGACCTCCCCGGCTGCGTCTTTCCACATGGCATGAATCGGAAGATCAAAAACATATCTTTCGCAGTCTCTTTTTTCGGTTTTAGTCATAGAATGATACGCATCCAACGAGATCATTTAAATTTTTACTTTTACCTGTATGCTATATAAATATAAACAGACGGTCAATCACCATAGAGATGTATTTTTGGTTGGATTTTTAAGGTATTATTTTTCTAAATAAGTAATACTTTAGTTGTATGTCGGAGCGGAGGGTAGAGGGCAGAGGGCCTATAGCGGAGGGCCAGCGAGGTGTTTGGCGGCCCACAGAGTGGCCTGGAGGCGGTTTTTTACGTTGATTTTCTTAAATATCCTGTTTATGTGAGTTTTTACCGTGCTTTCACTAATGAACAGCTTTTTGCCGATTTCGGCATTCCTGAAACCTGAAGCTATCAACATGATTACCTTGAGTTCCTGCCTGGTCAATCGGCCCGGTATTTCTTGCCTTGATTTGCGGGCTACGGCAAACAGTTTTTCTTCCCCCAAATCATCCATTATCCTGCCGGCAAACCTTCTACTTGCCCATATTTCTCCAGCATAACATGCTCTTACGGCCTTAATCAGGGTTTCTGAAGGCGCTGTAGAACTCAAAAACCCCTTGGCTCCCCATTTGATTATATTAAACTCCATGCTTTCCGGTTCAGCCCTTGAGGAAAGAAAGATTATCGGGGTATTTGGAGAGTGTTTTCTTACGCACAGGAGTTTTTTCTTGAGATCCGGCCACTGAGATCCACTTGCAAAAAGGGTTAGATCCGGTTTCTGCGCTAAGCCTGTTTTTTTCAGGGAATCAGCCTGTTCGATCTCGTTATGGGAAAGCGTTTCAATGACGCTGATGTCATCAAAGGATGAGAGATGCCGACCTAACAGCTTTAAAAGGATGTTACAATTGCAGATAATAAAAACATTGATCATTTTGCCCACCTGTTTTCACTGCCCGTGTCCAGCAAGAGCGGCATGGGAGGCTATTATTGTGTCAAATCGTGTGTTATACCGTGGCATAATACAGCTTTTTACGAGATCATTAAATTTTATTATTTAATAAAGTAAAATATTTTTATAATATAATTTAAAAGTTTTAGTCAATAATTTTTTGGAATTATTCAAGGGGACTTTAAAGAATGGCTCTTAAGTTAATGACATTGAGTTTAGAACCGGCGAAATATAAAAACCTAAATTGAGCGATTTTTTACTTGACCTGCACCAATCTTTTGCGCATCAAGGACTTGCGAAAAGTCTTGACATATCCATTGGTATGCCTACGCTTTTCGCAAATCTTGCTGCATCAAAATCTTGGCACATTTCTTCGCAAAAAATCGCTCAACTTAGGGAAAAATCTTGACTTAAGCAATAGATTTTATTTAATAAAGAAAAATATAAATTAGCGCACATTCGATGCAAACATAAGTGCCGGCTTGAGACAACAGGTAGTTAGTGCCCGAACGAAAACTAGAAAATTTTTTCAAGTTCAAGGAAGGCGCAAATTTTAACAGCAGGAATACATTGAGTATTTTGAGGATTAAAATTTAAGCATGACGCAGAGATTGGGGAAATTAGCAGTTTTTGTTCAGGCACTAGTTGTTAGAGGTGAAAAAACATGGGTATGTTTAATAATAAAACTGGTTTTAAATTATTCGGTTTCAGTGGCCCGACAATAAGGAAATCAACCGTTTGTCTCTTAGGTGTTTTTTTGATCGGTATTGTTGCTTGTCAGCAAAGCGCCGTTAGAACGAAATTAGACATACCGCCAAAACAACCCGAAGCAATCATTGAAGAAAAGGCGGAAAAACCAGGCGCTTTTGAAATAACGGATGCTCAGTGCATTCTTTGCCACCCGAAGCAGCCTCAAACCATAAAAGCATACGGAGGCAAGCATGAAACAGAAGTCGGCTGTTCAGACTGCCACCTGGAACACCCCCCTAAAGGAACAAAAGCGGTCCCTGAATGCGGCATGTGTCACAGCGAAAAGGCACATTATCAACTCGATCAATGCGTAAGCTGTCATACCGACACCCATGCTCCTCTTAATCTAATTTTTGAAGGCGAGATCAGCGAACCGTGTTTAACATGCCACATGCAACAAGGGGATGAGGTGGCCAACCATCCCAGCGCCCACACGGAAATGGCATGCAACGAGTGTCATGCAGAACACCGAAAAGTTCCGAATTGTATGGAATGCCACTCAAAACATACAGAGGATATGAATTTTGAATCCTGCAAATCCTGCCATCCTGTTCATATGCCTCTTGTTGTCACATACAGTGAGGATACGCCATCTGAGTATTGCGGCGCCTGTCATGGAGAGGCTCTTAGCCTGCTTGAACAAAACACAACAAAACACCATGATTTATCTTGCGTATATTGCCATAAGAACAAGCATAAAACCGTTCTTTCATGCTATGCATGCCACGACAAGTCTCATCCGGATGCATTGATGCAGAAAATTCCTTCATGCGCCGCGTGTCACGATACAGCGCATAATTTAAACAGATTATAGACTTTTAGATAAATAATTTCACTATGTTATCAGTCGTCGACGTATAACTAATACGCCTTCCTCCTTCTGGCCTTGTGAAATTAATTATCTGAAAGTCTATAGGTGACCGGGCAGGGGGAGGAAATGGTCAAGTAGGGAATTAGTAGCCGAGTGGTTGACTACTCAAAGACACTGATGCGTGTGTTTGCCCGGTCAACGATAAAGATTCGGCCGGAGTTGTTTATGTAGATAAAAGACGGCCGGTGCAATCGTCCTTCTTTCCAGCCAAGTTGTGAAAAAGTAAATAGAAACCGGCCATTGTTGTTGAAGACAAAAACCTTGTTTTTGTGTTGATCCGTTACATAGATCAATCCTTTTCGATCAATAGCAAGGCTTGTTGGAAAATCGAATTCACCCTCACCGGCGCCTCTGGTTCCAAACCTTAAAAGAAGCTTTCCCTTGCTGTTATAAACGCAAATTGAACCATCAGTGGTGTTCAGTGCATAAATACGTCCCGTTTTGTCCACCTTCACATCCATGAGTCTCCGGCTTCCCTCGACAGGTATCTCTCTTTCGAATTTTAAATCTGAATCAAAGAGAAGAATCCTCTGGTTGGCTTTGTCCACAATATACAAGTGATCCTCTGAATCAACAGCCATATTGCCCGCATAAACCGGGTTGGCCCCTGAAACAGCGGAAAAATCGATTGGTTTGACGGATTTTTTCCCAATATCAATAGCCAGGATTTTCCCCTTTGCAGGCTCGGCTACAAAAAATTTACCTTTGCTATCTTTGACTATACTTGTCGGCGACGATAGAGCGCCTCCGCCGGTGAATTCCGAGATATATTTAAAATCATCATCAAATGCGAGAATCCGACTGTTGGTTGTATCTGTAAAATACAGCCTTTTTTTGTTTTCGTCAAAAAAAACTCCGCCAAGCAGGCCGAAACGGCCGATTTCATTATTTCCGGTGATTGATGTCAGGTGTTTAACCCGGACTTTTCCGGCACCAAGCGCTGTTGCCGGTATAATCAGGAAAAAGGACAGAAACAGAATAATAAAATTGATCTTTCTATACACAATTACCACCTTTAGCCCGTTGTAACCGTTCACGATTAACAGTTCACGGTTTTTTTAATGGATTATGTTTCGATGAAGAGGTAACCACACATCAGTACCCCTTATGGCACTGAATACACAACTCCTTTTTTTGATCAAATCTCAAAGCAAAATCATGAGGGCTTCCCATAAGGTTATGACAGGTGCTGCAAGTAATTTCTTCCTTGGACCTCGGATCAATAGTGCTCTTTCCAACAGGATGGGTAAACGAGGCATGCCTTTTGTGGCAATCAACACACGCGGAAATTTCATCAGTACTGTACAACAGCTCAAAGTCGGATCCGTGGGGACGATGGCAGTCGGTGCATTTTCCTTCCATAACTGATGGGTGCTTGTATTTGTAATTCTTGTCTTTTAAACGCTCTTTTGTATCCTGATGACAGGCAGTGCATATTTTTTTCTCTTTTGCCTTCTTCAGGTGAGCCTCATCCGAAGCATGCGGGCTGTGGCAGTCTGTGCAAAAAACGCCTTCTCCCACATGGGTGTTAACTTTCTTGAAATCCTCTTTAACCGATGGATGACAGGTAGTGCAGACCGATATTCCCTTGCTTTTCATGCCCAGTGGATCTGCCGATCCGGCTGGATTATGACATTTAGTACATTTCTTGCCGGCAAAGGGCTTGTGTGTATTTTCCTTGATCAGCTTGCTGCGATTCGATCCGTGGGGATTGTGACAGGACATGCAATCAGCGCCCTGTACAGGATAATTAAGGTGAGATTTTTTCGTGACCGTATGGCATGTCACGCATATCCGTTCAGGACTCTTTTCAATCAGTTCCTCATAATCGGACGTATGGTGGCTGTGGCAAGTTAAACAATTGCCTTTCCTGGCAGGATCATGCTCATTTTTTTTTGAAAACATCTCTTTGTCGTCATGGCAGCCGAAGCAGAGTTGTTTCCCTCTTGCCGTTAATAGTTTTGGATTTTTTGATGAATGTGGGCTATGACACTTCAAGCACTCTCCTTGCTCAAAAGGAAGGTGACTGTATTTTTTGTCAAAGCTCCTTTTTTTGCCTTTATGGCAGCTTTTGCACAGCGTGCCGATCTCATCTCTTGCCAGATATTCGTGATTTGAGGTATGTGGATTGTGGCAGCTTGAACATTGATATTTTTTAAAAGGCTCGTGCCGCCCCTTTTGAGTCATCTCCTGTTGAATCTTTGGATGACATTCCATGCATTTTTTAAAGCCAACCTTCGTGTCTGCTGCATTAGCTCCATGAGCAGATGTCATGGACAACAGGAATATCACGAAAAATATCAAATAAAACAAGAATGTGTGATTTTTAACTTTAGGCATTTTAGGCACTTTAGCTCACTTTAATAAATGGTAACCGTTTTCAACCGTCAATCATTAACTGTTACAATCAATGACATTTTTTGCAGTTCCCCTCCTTAAACGGTGGGTGCAGGACCTTATGCATCAGGCCCTTGTTCTCCGCACTGTGTGTTTCATGACAACCAATACAATCCGTCTCGTTGATGGCGATTCCAGAGTGGGCATCCGCCATGGCCGGATTATTGAGATTGTGACAACCCTTGCAAAGGCTCACTCCTTTGCCTGTAAGTAAGTTTTCAATATCTGCATAGTGAGGCACATGGCATTTCAAACACATCCTTTCCTTTGCCGGCGCGTGCTGAAATTCATCCTTTTCAATATTAAGTGCAAGGCCGGAGTGGCATGACAGGCAGAGGCTTCCTGCCGGCCTGTTTAACCGCCCTTTTATTTTGCTTCCATGTGGATTATGGCAGGATGTGCATTTTCCATCTCTTATCGGCATGTGGGTATGTTTGCTTTTTTGAGAAAGAGTCTGAATGTTTTTGTGGCACCCATAACAATTATTCGCTCCTTCTTCAATCAACTGAAAATCGTTGTCGCTGGCGTGTTCGTCGTGGCATGTGAAACATCGGCCCTTTGCAAAAGATTCATGAACACTTCCATCACTTATCTCGTCGAGCATCCCCTTATGGCAATTAAAACAGAGTTTGTTTTTTTTCTGGATCAAAAGCTTTTCCTCTGTTGTAGAGTGGGGGCTGTGGCAGACTACACATCGTCCGATCCTTATTGGAGTATGAACATTGACCCGATCAAAGAGCATCTTCTCTTTTTGATGGCACGTATAGCACTGCTCGACCTCAGCAAGCCTGAGCTCAAACTTGTGATTCGATGCATGGGGGTCGTGGCAGGTAACACAGTCTCCTTTTTTAACAGGACTGTGAACATTCGGCTGCGTAAAATCATCTTTTTTGTGACACTGGTAGCAAAGGTTTTTGCCTGTCTCTTTTAATTCATAATCGTTGTTTGATGCATGGGGATTATGACAGGATGTACAATTGTTCTCTCCTGCCGGCTTATGAACGTGCTGTTTCTCAATCAACTTCTCTCTTTCTTTATGGCACGAATAGCAAAGCTTTCCATCAGGCAGAAGCGTTGCATCTTTGTTATCCGTGGCATGGGGGCTGTGACATGAGAGGCAATTATCTTTTTTGACCGGGTCATGGACATGGGCCTTTGAAAATGCTATCCGGTTTTCCGTGTGGCACTCATAGCAGAGGTCTGCTCCTGTTTTTTTGACACCTAAAGGGCGCTCTGATTCAGGCGGGTTGTGGCAGGATTTGCACTGGTTCTGATCAAGTGGCGTGTGCACAAATTCTCGAAGCAGTTTTGTATTTGAAGAAGAATGAGGCGTATGGCAGGAGACACAGGTATCTCCCTCCGGCTTATAACCTGAATGGCTTTTGACAAACCCGGGCTTATTAAAATCGTGACATTTCCTGCAAACAGCATCCGTTGAATCAAAAAGCGATTTCTCATAATCAGAACCATGAGCATCATGGCAGGTCAAACACCCCTTGTCGGATAAGGGCGCATGCTGCATCTTTCTGCTATAGGCATCTTCTTTATGGCAGATAAAGCAAAGATTATTTCCCTTGTTTTTTAACAGGTTTTTGTTTTCAGACGAATGTGGACTGTGACAGCTTAAACACTCTCTTTCTTTTGTCGGAGTATGAAGATGCTTTTTGTCAAGCACACTCTTCATCTCTTTATGACAGGTGTAACACAGCTCCTTTTCGCTTACCTTTAAGTAAGCGCCCCCGATCACCCCGTGGGGTCTGTGACACGATTCACATTCATTGTCTTTTAGAGGCTTATGGACAATCCCCGCCTTCTTAAACTCATCGACCTTTTTTTGATGGCACTCGACGCATTTTTTTCTCACAAGCTGCCTTGACACCCTGCTCTTGCAAGAAACAAAGCCCCCAATGATCATTGCAATCGATAACAAATATAAAATCGCCAGCTTCGTATTCTTCATGGGCTAACCTGTGTTTTAGTTTCTTCGGGTAATTTTTGCCGGTATTTTTCTTCTATGAGTTTCAGGGCCTTTTTGTTGATTCTGATTGTAGAGACATCCCGTAATTCCGCCAAATACTTAGAGAGCATTTTGTCGAAGTTCTTTTGCGCTACGATTTTTTTGAGACTATCGACGACTCTGGAGAATTCTATGGGCTCTCCTCCTCTTTTGCCCTTTAATTTAATGATCTTGTATTGTCTGTTGTCAGCGATCACCTCGCTGATCTCACCTGCTTTCAGCCGGTTTAACTCCTTCCTGATTGCAGGAGAAAAGGAATCAGCATTAGCCCATACAGCCTTTTGCCTTGGTCTCCATGTTTCCGACACCTGAGCCGCCAAAAAATTAAAGCTCGCTCCCTGCTTTAATTCTTTCAGAGCTTTTTCAGCATCTTTACGAGTCTTAAAGATCATATCTTTGAACCAGACTTCATAACCTTTTTTGAAATCATCTATATGGTCTTCATAATATCGTGTCAACTCATTTTTTGTTGGAATTGTCAGGGGATAGATTATCTTTGCCTTAAATTCATTGATAAGGATTTGCTCTTTACGCTCTTTAACCTTTTTCATAAATAAAGGGTCCTTGGCATAATTGCGCTTTAACGCCTCCCGCTCGATCAATTTGTATGTGATCTGGCTATCCAGAATTTCTTTTTTTAAATCATTTTGCATTTTTTCCAGTTGTTCCTTTTGTTCCTTGTCTTTTAACAAAGTATACATCCTGGACCATTTTTGAGATGCCTGTTTCATATCATAAAGAAAACTATCAAGTGAAATCATATCACCATTTACGCTCGCCACCACCGACTTTTTTCCTGTATAATTCTTTTCCGGATCAAGCAGGTTAATCAGGTCCCTGTCAATCCATATATCCGCCTGTTTTCTCAGCTCGGAAATAAAGTTATCAGACAGCTCTTTCTCTTTTTCCTTCCGGAGGTTTTTTTTGATTCGTTTTTCTACCTTTTCAAACATCACTTCAGGGGTCGGCCCATCTTTCTCATAGTGCTCTTTGAAATAGTCGAGAATGTCCTGATCGCTGATGTTGATTTTATCAAGTACCACTTCTTTTCTTAATATGATGACAGACTGGGTAGTCACGTAGGAGTCAATATTTTTTATGAAATCAGCAGACCTGTCAAGTTCCACCCTGTACGCGTCCTGGATTATGAGTCTCTCATCAATTATCTCTTCAACAATATCCAGAACCTCGATGCCGCCGGCACCCTTTTCAGGCCGGATTTGCGGCTTATTCCTGTGAATAGCCTTGATTTTCTTCTGAAGATTATCTTTATTAATGGCCTCGCCATTGACTTCGGCAAGAACGGCTGCATCCATGGCAGCGCAGCAAGGCACAGCCATATATGCAACTCCACCCATGCAAAATACGAACAAAACAAAAACAAATAGTTTTTTCATTATAATCCTTATACCTAAATTGAGCGATTTTTTACTCGACCTGCACCAATCTTTTGCGCATCAAGGACTTGCGAAAAGTCTCGACATATCCATTGGTATGCCTACGCTTTTCGCAAACCTTGCTGCATCAAGATCTCGGCACATTTCTTCGCAAAAAATCGCTCAACTTAGGTTATAACTTAAAGATGTTGACAGCTTCCTGAAGACTCGCATTTTCCGCCTTGATTTTCTTTACTATATCATCAACATTTTCGCCTGAAGTCTGTGCGACAAGCTCGTCTATATGCCCGGAAATATCCCCCATCTTTTTAATCTTAGCCCTTAATCCTTCAACCATTATATTCATCGAATTCGTAAGGTCTCCGATTTCATCTCCTTTGCGAATATTTATTTTCTTTTTTAGATTCCCTTTGCCGATGTCAACAAGCTCTTTTTCTATTCGATAAAGTGGGCCGGCAATTGCATAGGGGAAGAAAACAGCCGCAAAAAAACCCAGAACAAGACTTGAAAAAAAGCCGGCGAGCAGCACCGGAAAAAGAAAGTCTAAAAAGTTATCTGCCTTAACATGAAACAGGCGGTAAGATTTCCCAACATTTATGTCGCTGTAAAGGTAAAAGACAATGCCGGTCAAAAGCAATGTGATAAAAATAATGCTCCATATCTTAACCAACATTCGAAGCTGCAACCTTTTTTTTATGGAAAAGTTAAAAAACCTTTTCCTCTTGAAATTCTTTTTTGAAGTTGACATAATACCTCCAATTTTTATATGACCGTCCATAAATTCAAGCAGTTACTTAGTATTCTTTATGGCAGGTTTTGCAAAGATCTTTTGAGGCATCCAATCGAGTAAAATATTTTCGATTCCCGCCATGCACATCATGGCACGTAACACAGGTGATAATCCCGCCTTCCAGTGTCGGCAAATAATCCGGCACATTTGTTCCACTTTTTTGGGCTACTCCAACCGGATGCGATACACCCAGAATTTCGGGAGGATGACATCTGTAACAGCCTTTGATTGTAAGCTCCTTCTTTGTGACAAGATATCTATATTGACCATTCATAGATTTCTGAGCATCAGGGCTTGCGGCCGGCGAAGCCAAAAGCTCAGTCTTAGCGGTTGCCGTCTTTACTTTCAGACATTCAACAGTCATCTTTGCGGGCGTTGTAGTTTCAACATATATGCCAAGGTTTGAACCAAGCAAAAAGACGAGTTGACTTGCAAACGCCAATTCTTCAGTCTTTTTTTTCGTTGCTGTAGCATGCAAGTCTTGTGAAACAGTTGCATTGAAAACATAATCCTTTGAAACAGCTTCATTGCCTGAAACATCTCGCGATTTTACCCTGAAGTGATGCTTCTTTCCGCCTGTCAGATCGTACAGGGTTACAGTATGATGCTTTGTCAGAGTTGTATCCTTTGAAGCGTGCAGGCCATATTGATCAGAAAACCCGTACTCTACGCAAGAGGTTGACGGCTCATCAGTATCCCACGCTATAGTTGTCTCAAAAAATACCTCCTTTTTTATGGGGCCGATATTTATGCCGGATATCACCGGCGGCTTCAAGTCATCGGCCATCGCATCCTGCAGGCTTGCCGGAATAATCCCTGTATAGTTCTTTTCCAGTGTATGCCCTATCCGATCCTCAATAATAATATTAATGTCGTAAGTTGCATCCGGAATAATATCTTCAACTAAAACATTATTTTCTTTTAGATAAGAATAACTGGAAAAAATGATCGGAGCGATAATTTCTTTCGTGGTGACCGTCTCCATTTTACCTATCGTACTCTCCTTCCCCAAATGGCATGTAGTGCATTCCTTATCTACAAACGGTGAATGTAGATAAAAATTTTTAATACCTTTTTGGTAAACATCATCATGACATGATAAACAATTGCTTTTCGTCATCATCATTGCTGCAGAAAAGGCATAAAGACCAAAAAATGCAACAGCAATTGAGATGCTTAGTATTATTGGATGTTTTATAAAATTTATCATATTAAAAACTCTCAATCCATATTTTTTTTCCACAGGCTGTTTTACATCAGGAGTAACTACTCACGTAGTCAGGCTGAAGCTGTTTAGACTGAAGGCTGAAGGGGTCAGAAGAGCACGATTGCCGTACTTTGACGAAAATATCTGATTTTTGCACCAAACATGGCTTTTAAATGCGCTTTTCCCTAAGGAACGGGGACGAAATAATTTCCCCAAGTAGGCGCATAGATTTGGGTCAGATTTGTTCGATCTTAAATCACAAAAGTTGATAGAATAGCAGGCTATTTTGATATTTTTGGGATTTAAGATCGGGCAAAGATGGCTTGAAGCTGTGATGCATAGTTGGGGAAGTTATTTCGTCCCCGTTCCTAACAGTCTTCAGTCTTCAGCCTATCCACCTGAGTAGTTACCATCAGGGCATCGTCTCAATCATCTCCAGAACCATTTTTTTGGTCAACTCGCCCACCGACCTGACCTTGCCGAAATCAAGAACCTTTATATAGTCGTCGCCGGTTCTTCTATGTTGTGCCATCCACAAAATCTTTCCTGTTCGGACGTCCACCAACCTCGAACTGATTGAAACCACCGGAATAACGCCCCTTTTCTTTTCCTCCATCCCCACGAATTCTTCTATCCTGCCCATGATAACGGCATCCACCCCCAATCTTCTTCCCATGCGCTTGATAGTATCGAGATCAACGCCGGTTCTCACAATAATTCGTTCGTTGACAAGAAAGCTCTTAATGTTACCCGGAAATTCCACCTTAAACTTTTTCGTTTTAACCAGGCTTGCTACAAAGGCCCCTGTTACAATTTTGCTCGCCTCGGCGATCATTGTGTTGTTGTGAAAAGAAAAAATCGCTACTTTTTTGACCCCTGGCTGATCATGGTTTTTTCGGACATAGGCATGTGGGGTTGTAGCTGATGAACAAGCCGAGATAAATTCCAAGATAACAAGCAGAAAAATAAACTTTTTTGCCAGGCTCATCAAATCAAAAATCCTCAACCCACTCATCCTTTTTTTTCTCAGGCTCAGTTACTTTAGACTCAGGGCATTTTAAGGGTTGTCTTTCTATTTGCAATCTGTTTCCCGCTATATCTCTCACTTCAAGCGAATAGGTGAGCCCACCCTCTTCTTCCGGGCTCAGATCTTCTTTTGATTTTTCTTTTACTGGACAGACAATGGTTGCCGGGATATTCCCCTCACCCTCAAACTTTCCTGCTTCAGCGCCTGTTCTGTCGTAAATAATGACTTTCCAATCGGCTATTTTGCTTATATCTTTGATTTTTAGCGACAGGGTGAGGCTTTCTTCATTTTCCTCGGCAAGAACAACGGTAGTCTCCGGCGGAGTTTTGTCGACCTCGATCTTCTCCTTTGCTATAGATGTCCGGTTGCCTGCCTTATCTTCCACAAACAATTGACAGAAATATGTTCCATCTTTAACTGTAGTGTATTGATTATTCTCACCCCGCCAGAAAAAATCTGTGGGCAGCATGCCGAAACCGTCTTCAGATCTCACGATGTTGCCGTCTTTATCTGTAATCTCAACCCGCCAGCTTTCTAATGAGATTGCTTTCAGGAGTTCGGGGAAGAATTGAATATAGTCATTGATACCGTCATTATTGGGAGATATAAGCCTTTTCTGGAACAAAAGAGTGACTTCAGGTGGGCTGTTGTGGACAGTCAGATTGGCTGCTGAGTTTACACTAAAAAGCCTGTTCCATCGGTCCGATACGTAAATCTTCAGCGAATAGACTCCATCAATGAATGGAGCTGAAGTAGTTCCGGTATAACATCTTCCGTCCTTGGTTTTAAGGTCAATCTCGCTATCAAGGACAAATGCCCTGATATCTCGCAGCTTTTTGGTGATCTCTTTGACCTCTATTGAGACGCGTGTTGTCTCACCACCTCTTAACACATTAGGGGAAAAACCCGCATAGCTGATTTCAATGGGGGTTATGGATGAGCTGTCCATATCGACGATAACGTTAACGGTAGAGGGCAAGTCGCTTAAGAGTTCCTCCACTGTGATTCCTATCAACTTTTGCAAAGAAGTTATCCTGCCTATGCCGAGAAATGTGGCAAAGTCGTCACCAGTGCGTGAAATAGAGCTGGCCCAGACAACAGAGCTATCAAAACAATTGATCATCTGGGCATTCATGGCTATCTGTGGATTTTCACCATCTTCAAGGAGATCAACAGACCCGAGCATCAAGATATTCGCCTTTAAAGCAGTGCCCATTTCTCTGATAGTCGGTTTGTCCAAGAATTCCGTTCTACGGATTCTTCTTTTGGCAAGAAAATTTTCCAGGATATCCTGAGAAATAACCTCAAATTCATTCTTTACGAGACAATCCGATATAAAACGTGTCATATCAAAGGGCATATTTTCGACGGTAAATGTGTCGAAAGGCATCAGGGCTATTCGTTTTATTTTTACCACATCATCCGCAGCCAAAATACGACCCGAAAACCCATGGAGCGAAAAAACTAAAATAGCTACTACGATGAACAGATGTTTTTTCACGAAATCGAAACCTCGACCGCAAAATACCTGGATGAACAAAAAATGTTATCAAGAAAACATGAAAATAAGTTCAAACAACAACAAACAACAATCCCTCTATCCGCCAAAAAGGGTATCAAACATCTCCTCAACCAACTTTCTGCAAAGGTCGCTACGGCTCTTTTTGCCGATACCGAAGAGCTGATCCAGAATGGTTGCTCCTTTTACACTGTGTGTCGCCTCCCATAGGATCTTATAGGATTTTGCATCTATCAGCTTCAAAGAGGCAGCGACTTCCGGATAAGAACTGCTCCCTGCCTGCGATATTCCGTATTCTTCAACCGCCCCTACAATAAAGGCCTGGATGTTCAGCCGCTTTCCGGCCCTTTCGGCAACGCTTTTGCTGATGACGCTTTCTGTTTCCTTAATTCCCTCTTCCCTCAGAACCTTCTCTACCTCTCCGAATTCAACAACATCGAATACTCCCCGCCTTAACACCTCCGCAGCCACGGCATTCATTACCTTGGCTTCCGCACCCCTTTCCTGAGTCAGGTTTTTCAAAGGTACAATGGCTACTGCTTTAATATATGTAAAATCTGCCGTAGGGTGGATATAATTCATAGGCCCGCCACAATTGTAAAATATCGGCAATACCGCAAGTAAAAGTATTGTTTGCTTGATCCAACTTATACTATTCATCTGTTCTCCATTCGTAACTATTCAAGACCTTTGCAAAACGTCCCCTTTTGCCCAAATAGCGCTAAAGGTTAGCGCTGATGCTTCACTTCGTGCCGGCGTCAGGCTATGTTAGCTGATAAGCTGCTGAGCTGTTATGCCTTTTTATCTTATGAGCTTAAGAGCCATCAGCTATAAGCTAAACTGTATTCCTGCTTTAAAACCTCGCTGAAAGATTCGTGGTAAAAGTCTGTGTTGTTTCAGTCATATCTTTTTTCTGGCGACTCCAGTCATAGCCAAACCTTAATGTAAAGACCCGGCTCAAATTCCAGGAAAGATTAGCAGCGTAAGTTGAGCTGACACTATCATTTCTGTTTAAGGTATACCCCATGTCAAGCTGCATCTTTTCGGTCATCAACCAGTTCATGTTATATTGCTGCTGAGTGGTTTCTTCCCCTGACTTTTCATCCCTGTCAATATCATAGGAGCCTCTGAGGTAAAAATCGTGAGAGGGCTGCCAGTAAAATATGATCCTGGCGTTGGAGGTTCGGCCCGTTGTATCACCGTCAGGTTCTGACTGTTGTGTTTCCGTCCAATTTGTATCATACTCAATTTCGGCTGTCAACATTCGGGTGAGCTCAAGACGCAGGTCTGAGTTAATAGACTTGATGGTTGTCTCGGATTGACTGACAAGATTTTCCGAACGGGTGATGTTTGCATCTACATTCAGATCCGCTCCCTCACGGAGTTTTGCTGATATCTGAAGCAAAGCGGATGAGCTCTTTGACTCGGTTTCGCCGTCTTCTTTTGATACCGTGTGATTCAAAGAAAGATCGGTATTAAGGGTTGTAAGGGGAGAAAAAAGAAAGTGCAGCAGATAGGTATCGGTTATCTTATCCTCTGTCTCAGACTCAGAATCGTATTCCAGCCGCCTTCCATACTGTGCCCAAGCCGTAATATACTTGTGAAGCTCTCTTTCCACACGGCAGTTCATGTTGTGGGTCCGGCGCCTGGTTTTTTCCGACTCTTCCTGATCCGGGTTGGTCTCCCGCTCGTCCTGTGTAAAATCATACGTAAAAGAGAGCCAATCCATGGGCTTATATCTAAGATTGGCCTGTGTGTTTTGTGTGGTTTGTTCGGTCTCGGTGGTGGTAAAAGCAGCATAGGTCTTGTAGCTGTATGCCTCGATTTCAGTGACGTAGAGGTTGTCGCTGGAATCGTTTGTTCTGTTGACTACCTTAAAGTACCGGGCCGTTGTCTTGGGAAACGAGATTTCAAATCGGTTTTTGTTTGTATTATATTCGAAATTGGCATTACTGGTTATAAGATGCCAGGTAGTATCATTATTATCGCTTGAATAGACATCCCAGGTAAAAAGGACCTTGTTAAACGATTCGTCGGTGGTATAGAGATAGATCAGCTCTACATCCTCGGGAGAGTTTAGCTCAAGACCTATGTTCTGATTCGTGTTGCCGCCGCCAATGTTGATCTCCATGGGCGTGGTAACGCGGTCTGTTATGATGTCATTTATGAGATCATTATAAGTATCAGTAAGAGATCCTGACTCTGGGCTGGGATCAAGCTCATAAAGTCCTTTAATGGCCTTTATCTCTTCTTCCCGGCGGACATCCTGCCCCCCTGTTTCGGTTTCCGTGTTTGTGTTTGTGATCGAATAGCTTCCTGAAGTTGAGATCCTGTTTTTCCAAAATGACTTTCTGAAATCGACTCTTCCATAATGGGTATCGGTCTCTGTGATGGCTTCTGTAACGTAATCGTCCAAAACATTGTTTCTATACTCGTAGTTAAAATTCAAAAATCGATATGTATAGTCAGCGGTTCCGGAAAAATTAGTGGTTTTGCTGTCTGTATCGTGTACTGCCAGATGGTCGTAGTTTATGTCTTCGTTGTAACGGAGTTGCATTTTGGGATATTCCTCGGACTTTGTGGAGAAATTTACATTCCACGATTCGGTCGTAAAGCGGTCTTCATCTGAAATCATGGTTAAGATATCAAGGCCTTTTTCAGTGATCCGATAGCCCGTATCAGCATCAAAATATTCGTTCCTTAGATTGAGCCTTATATCCGGTGTCAGCAGCGTTGTTTTGGTATCGTTTGTCTCGTTTATATTAATGCCGAGATTAGCGGCAAAGTTGACTTTAGGATTGAATTCCTTGGTTGCCTGAAGATTATAGTTTTGGGTAAAGCTCCAGGAGCTTTCCTCTGCTTCACCGGTCTTTGTTTCGGTTGAGCGATAAGTAAGGTCGGCCGAGCCACCGATATCATCTCCAGTACAGACTCCCCGAAAGCAGACCAGTGTCAGCAAAAAAATAACAATCCAGAATTTCAATTTCATAGATTCGTTAATTCGTTAATTCGTTAATTCGTTAATTTGTGCTCTGCCTCAATTGTCAAGTCCGCAAATCATCCAATCCCCAGCCTTAGGGCTCAATCAGAGCAATTCCATGCGGCCTTCTCCCTACCTGAATGACTGTTTTCAGTCGTTTTGTTGCAAGGTCTATGACGGATATATCCTCTGACATGGTATTGACCACATAAAGTTTTCTTCTCAATGAATCGACGGCCATCTGTGAAGGGAGGTCACCAACCGATATATTCCTGGTAGTCATGTCCATGGAGGGATATATGAAGGAAACTTCGTTGTCGGCGCCGGATACGTAGATCCGGTCGGACAGGCCGGACACAAGCCACATGGGTTTTTGACTCAGAGATATCGTCTTTGTAACCGAATACGACGGGATGTCTATCACAGAGATACTGTTTGAACCTGTATTGGTCACATATAGCTTATCCTGGTGAATGGCCATGCCGGTGGGATTAAAACCGACTGTTGCGGTATCTTCCACAGCGCTGGTGTTCACGTTGACAATCGACACGGAATTTGACGCTTTGTTTACCACATATACCTTGCGTCTGTTTTGATCGACTACGATGTCCGCAGGGTTGTTTCCCACATATATCCAACCGCTTACTATATTGGAAAGAGTATCTATAACAGAGATATTGTCTGAATTCGGGTTAGTTGCGTAGAGTGTCAGGCCATCTTCGGACAGGGCGAGTTCAGCAGGGCTATATCCAAAATTGGCAATTTTGTTGATTACCCTGCTTAAACCGGTATCGATAACCGAAATGTTGTTAGAGCCGGAATTGGCTACATATATCTTGTCCCCATCCGGGCTTGCCACAATTCCCATAGGTGATCGATCTACCGCAATGGTTGCCACCACCATGTCCTGCTGTCTGTCTATAACGGTAACGCAGTCAGAGCCTGAGTTCGTGACATAGAGTAAAATATTTTTAATCTCTATGCCCTGTTTCCGCAAGGTCATCTTTGGCCTGAAAAGATATTTATCAAAAACAGACTCTTCCGGATTCCAGTCTGCAAAAAGGGCGAAACTCTCCCCGGAAAACACAGAAAACTCCATATCGAAGAAATGGTTTACACCCGGCTGGGGGAGAGCCAGGCCGAAGATTTTTCCATCCTTTTTCAGTTTTGCCTCAGAGATAGTCCATCTTATCCGTTCATATTTTCCGGCAGGCAGATAAAATTCACGCAATTTGATCTGATTCTGCGCGAGCCCGGCAGAATGAATGCGCTTATCCACAGCCACATCGATCCACTCTCCCCCCTTGTTCATAAAGCTCATGCCCGAGATAGAAAAGGAGATATCAAATGTAGGTTTCTGTGGACACGAAAGATAGAAAAAGACCTGCCCCTTATTAGCTAACCGGAGGTCCATCGAGGTGGGTTCGAAAATACACGCCGGGATAAAGGCCGCGGCCAGCACAACCATCATCAAACGAAATTTCAAGGGCTTTGCCACAATTATTTTACTCATGACATCCTCATTTACTCATGACATTTCCTGGAATGAACCTAAATTGCTCAACTTAGGTTAAAGCTCTTCTATTTTAAGTACCTGCACGCGCTGGTTAAAAGTGTCCGCGATCAGCACATTTCCAGAGGTATCCACGGCAATATCGCACGGGTACTGAAACCATCCTTTTCCCCAGCCTCTGCCGCCAAACTCAAACAAAAAACGCCCGTCTTCTGAATAGGCATTTGCAGTATGGCGCATGTAGTCGATTAGATAGATCCTTTTGCTGAGGTCATCCACAGCCAATCCCCTGGGACGGCTCAACTTGCCGGAGCTTCCACCTTTTGTACCGAACTTAAACAAGAAATTCTCCTTGTCATCATAGACATAAACACGACCCATGTTTTCACTCAAAAGGTATATCCTGCCGGAGCTGTCTATCTCCACATCGCATATCGTGGCTTTTTGTTCTTCGCCTTTTCCCAGGCTGTCAACAGGGCTCAGGAGATGGGAAAACGTTCCGTCCTTATTCAAAACCACCACACCGCAAAAATTGCTGCCGGCCACGTAAAGCCGACCGGCCTTGCTTATGGCAATGTTTTTTGGGTTAAAATTGTCCGAGCCTTCAACCCCCTCAAAAAAAATATCTTTCTTCCACTTTAATGAAGGGCTTAATACCGATATCCTTGCTCTCTTCTGTTTTAACCCGGATGACTGGGCAACAAAAAGATATCCCTCCGGGTCAACGGCCAGTCCGATAGGGGATTCGATGCCATCTGATTCGTCAATACAAAGGAGCGGGTAAAAATCGTGGGTATATACCAATATTCTCCCATGTCCGGAATCTGTAACATAGATCTCCTTCATTACAGAATCGACGAACAACTTAGACGGATAAGATAACTTCTTGCCCTGATAATCTTCCCAGATAATGGAAAGGCAGGTGATTTTTTTAGGCCCGGCTTGATCTGCTCCGCCATCTGAGCCGGATTGCTTCGATGGATCAGCGGACGCAGATTCATGCGTGATGTCGGTCTTTTGCCCGGCGGCAGCGCATTGGACAGAGAGACGTAGGCCGAACAGAGAGATGCATAGTGCGAGAATGATCCAAAGACCTGGAATTCTTTTTGAGCTATGGTTGCAAGACCTTATTATAAGTTTAAGTTTATTCATTTTCTAAAAAGAAAAATAATCCCATGAAATAATCGTATAAGCATAATCGGATATGGTACAAATTTTTTAATTTACAATTTTTGTATAAAAAATCAAGACAAATTTAATGGCGTCGAAAAAGTCCGGCGAAAAATTTCAACCGCAATATGCTGTTTTTGCCTCAAGAATTGAGAAAACATGCTTCATTAAAAAAACGTGAACATTTTAGCCCGTGAATAACTTACAGGTCTACATTATAATCACTTGCTACAGGCTCCTTAACAATAAGCCTGATAGATTTTTTTGCAGTTTCAGCAGCTTCAGGGAAAAATTGTTCGAGCGCCCTTATATGCCTGAGGTTGTCGGCAGTCCTGAGTATCAGCATGGCAAGATCTCCTTCTGCTATTTCGGAAACTGAAACAACTTTTTCCCAGGGTCGCCCTGTTGCCCAGGCATAAATAGTGGCAGCCGGGCTTAAAAATAGGGGTCTAACCTCAAATCCTCTTGTTGTCATAAGCCTGGAAAATGGCCTGAGCGCCTTTGTTACTTTAAGAAAAACTGACAAAAGACTTTTTGGCATAAACTCCTTATCAATTCTATCTTCTGTTTTTCTTTCATTTACAAATGATGCTATCATGGCAGCAAGGATCGCAGGATCTGATTCGGGAAAAACTCCCAGCCTGAAACCCTCAGCAATTAATAGAGGTTGATCAACTCTTAACTTTGAAGCCCATTTTCCGTCTTCAGTCAGCTCTCCGTTATTTTTTACATAACCTGTTTTTTTTAAGAAATTGAGATGGCGAATAAAATCCTCAGATAGATAATTATAGCTGTTTTCTATAAATCTTCCGGCGGATTTTTTTCCTTTCATAATTAAATATGCGGCAAAAGATTTTTTAAGCAGATCTTCAATTTGATCAGGCGAGTATGACAATAATAGATTAAGAACCATTGAAAAGTTGATTCTAATTTGGCTTATTACATCTGAAGGAGGTGAACTTATAAGTTTTGCAATTAATCTTATATCCATAAATTTTCCAGGAAGTACTGTTGCAAACCCAATATTATCCATGCCTCTTCTGCCGGCCCTTCCTGTCATTTGATGGAATTCAGTAGAACTCAGTGGTACAAATTCAGTGCCGTTGAACCTGTCTGAATTCAAGAAAACAACTGTTCTGGCAGGGAAGTTCACTCCTGCAGCCACGGTTGACGTAGCAAAAACAGCATCAAGAAGTCCTTCATTCATAAGTGCTTCGATAACAAGTTTCCAGGCAGGCAACTGCCCGCTATGATGGGCTCCTACTGAAAGATTTTCAAGATGCCATAACTGGCGATGCTTGGTAATGTGGGGACTTTGTTCAGCAAGTTCATTAATCTTTTGGATAATTGCTGCTTTTCCGTGCTGATCATGCAGAATGTTTTTCATGCACAGATCAAGCGCATTGTCACAATCTGCCCGTGATTTCAGAAAAAATATTGCGGGTAGCAGTCGATATTTTTTCAATACCTTCAGGATATCCCCAAAGGGCGGCAGCTTGCCTGGAGCAGCAAGACGCTGGGAATATTTGTTGCTGATATAATCGTTAACTTTTTTATACAGTCTCTTTTTTTTATTCGCGATAGATTGAGATATAATGGGAAGAAGAGTCCCTGAAGGATGAAAAAAAAGGGCGAAAAGCGGTACCGGCCTCTTATTTTCTTCAATAACAATGCATTCTTTTGAGCGTATTGATGAAAGCCATTCGGCTATCTGCTTTGCGTTTCCGATTGTTGCAGATAAAAGGAGGAGAGGAATCCTTGAAGGAAGATAAATCATTATTTCTTCCCAGACGACCCCTCTTTCTTCATCACCTAGAAAATGAGCTTCATCAAGAACCACAAGGTCAGTGGATAATGTTTTTCCTGAATGCATGGCATCATACAACTGGTTGCGAAGAATCTCGGTGGTTCCAACAATGATTGGTGCATCAGGGTTTTCTTTCCTGTCACCGGTTAATATGCCGACATTTCGAGCGCCGAAGATTTTAGAAAATTCATTATACTTTGAATTTGTTAAAGCTTTTAAAGGAGATGCATACCAGCATCTTCCTCTTCTTTCTACTATAAGGGAAATTGCCTGTTCAGCTATCCATGTTTTACCTGCCCCTGTCGGTGCGGTAACAAGGCAGTCTGCTTTATTAATTGCAGAGACCGCTTCGAGCTGGAACTTGTCAGGTTTAAATTTTGTTTTATCAGGCACACCTATTAAAGCGAAGACCTTTTTTAATCTGGTGTCCGCTTCGGGCTTGATTTTCGGTGATTTTGATCTTCTATTGAATTGATGCTCTTTTTTTTTATGTCTAACCGGATATCTTCTTCTATACATTATTTCAGGTTCCAGGTTCCAGGTTCCAGGTTCCAGGTTCAGGATTCCGGGGTTCAAGGTTCAAGGTTAAACTGATGAAAGAGAGGTTCGATTCCGATTTCATAGCTCTCTATCCCTGAACCGTGAACCAAAGTATACTTTGCATAGCTATAAACTGCGCTTTTTGAAACGGTCAGGATTATAAGGAAAAATTAAACCACGAAGGACACGAAGGGGCACGAAGATTAGAATTAATGTTTTTTATAATTTCTTTGTGTTCTTCGTGAGCTTCGTGGTGAAAAAAACATAATAAAAAAGCTCAGATTTTGACCGTTCACAGTATAGTTACCATTTTTTTTACAATTGCTTTTGCGGGCGAATCTGTATTAAATGGCGATATTCCATTAAGGTCTGCTTCAATTAATGCGTTATCATATGGCAGGAAAGCTATAAATTCGAAATCAGAAAGATGTTTTTTTAGAAATTCTTTATCTTTATCGTTGCGTATCTTGTTTCCAACAAGCTTAATATTGGTAAGTCCGATTTCTGATGCCAGTTTTTTAATACGTTCTGCGGTATCGATACTTCGACGCCCTGGTTCTACCACTACAATAAGTTTATCTACCGCCATGGCTGTAGCTCTTCCTAAATGTTCGATTCCTGCCTCCATATCCATTACCACAACCTCATTCCTTTGAAGAACAATATGTGTTATAAGTGCCTTAAGAAGTGTGCTCTCAGGGCATATACATCCGGAACCGCCCTTTTTGATACCTCCCATTCGCATGAGCTTAATGTTGTTTAATTTTACGGATAAGGTGTCGGGGAGGTCGTCAACTTTGGGATTAAGCTTAAAAAAGCTGCCCATTCCCCCTGGTTTTGCTCCTGTCCTTTCATAAACAAGTTCCTTCATTTCAGAAATAGCAGCTATTTTATCAGAATCATCAATACCTATAGCTGCTGCAAGGTTTGCATCCGGATCTGCATCTATTGCCAGGACATGTTTTCCTTCCTCATCTAGAATACGTATAAGAAGAGCAGCAAATGTCGTTTTTCCTACACCTCCTTTTCCGCTTACCGCTATTTTCATATATAAATCCTTTCCGTAGCTGCTCAGGTTATTAGCCTGAAGGCTGAAGGATACTGATATCCCCCAACGGCAAAATCCGTATTTGTGGACAGTATACTTGAATAGCTATGCTATTCTTGGGTTTTATGAGTCTTTTCTCTAAAAGTCTTCAGTCTTTTTTATATTAAATGTGATTGATTTTAGAAACTTAACAATATAATATTTAAATTAAACGATTTTTTACTCGACCTGCGCCAATCTCTTGCGAAAAGTCTCGACATATCCATTGGTATGCCTCCGATTTTCGTCCCGCCCAGGCGGGACTGCATCAAGATCTTGGCGCATTTCTTCGCAAAAAATCGCTCAACTTAGGTAATATTAAACAATTAAACAGACAAGTCAATAATATCAATGTATTTATATGGCTCCGTTTCTAAATTGAGGTAATTAATGCTGATTAAAGATTTAAAGTTATCTTATATAAGATGTTTGTTAATTATAGTCTTTATAATTATTTTCACATATTCAATTTCACTAGGCAGCGATATAAGCAAACAGCAGGGGCCGCCGCCTGCCCCTGTTCGGGTTGCAATAGTTGAGAAAAACATGGTTTCAAACCAGTTGTCTTTGGTGGGTACTACAGAAGCGATTGCCCGCAGTACTGTGGCTGCGGAAGTGTCAGGCGTTGTGGAGTATTATCCTGTAAAAGAGGGTGACTTTGTAAAAAAAGATGCGCTGCTTGTCAGGTTGAGATCAACTGAGCTAAAACTTCGGCTGAAGGGCGCTATTGCTGTACGAGAGAGAATAAGAGCAAATCTTAAAAATGCTGAAAAGGAACTATCAAGATTCAGCAAGCTTAAAGAGACAGACAGTATAGCTGCGAGGCAATATGATGAAGCGCTTTATAATCATAAGGCCCTTTTGCAGGAATTTTTACAAAAAGAGGCGGAAGTTGATCGTCTTGAATATGAGATTGAACAAAAAGAAGTCTTCGCGCCTTTTTCGGGTTTTATTGCCGAGGAATACACCCAGGTCGGCGAGTGGATAGATAATGGAGGACCTGTAGTAAGGCTGGTTGATCTGGAACAAATTCGTATAACAGTTGATGTGCCTGAACGTTATGTAGTTATGCTTTCCCTCCAAAGCGAAGTCATGGTGATGATAAAGAGTTTAACAAATAATTTTTTTTCCGGCAGAATATACGCAGTACTTCCTTATGGAGATAGAAATGCCAGAACTTTTCCGGTAAGGATAAATCTTGACAACCCAGGCTATAAGATAAAGAGCGGGATGGAGGCAATAATTACCTTTAATCTTACCGGCACACAGAGCGCTTTGCTTATACCAAAGGATGCAGTAGTTACCGCAGGAACCAGCAGACTGGTTTTTTTATTATCGGATAATAAGGTTATGCCTGTAAATGTAGAAATTGTCGGCTATTATGATGGAAATGTAGCTGTCAAAGGGGAATTGAAGCCTGGCGATAAGGTTGTTATAAGGGGAAATGAACGTCTCATGCCAGGCCAGACCGTGTTAGTTCTGGAAAAATAGTAACTGCTCACGGTTCACGGTTCAAAGTATAGTAACTAGTAGGCAGTAAGCAGTAAACAGCAAACTAATGACCAAATTGAAGATTGAAGGAATTCCGTCAATTTTTAAAAAGAAACAGAGCGAAGCGATTCCATAAATATTCAATATTCAATCGACAATATTCAATCCAATGATCAATACCTAATACCCAATGAAACTGGTTGAAACTTCCATAAAAAAACCTGTTACCGTTACTGTCGGAGCAATACTGCTTATACTCTTTGGTTTTATTTCGCTTTTCAGGATCCCGATTCAACTTACCCCCAATGTAGATCTGCCCGAAATATCTGTCGAAACCATATGGCGTGGTGCAAGTCCTTTAGAAGTTGAACGTGAAATTATAGATGCTCAGGAGGAAGAGCTCAAGAATCTTGAGGGGCTTGAGGAGATGAACAGTGAAAGCCTTGATGGGCAGGCTTATATTAATCTGATGTTCGAGATTGGAACAGATACGGATGAGGCTCTGCTCAGGGTATCCAACAAACTTGAACAGGTAAAGGAATATCCTGACAATGTGGAAAAGCCAGTTATAAAATCCGGCGGCAGGCATGAACAGGCAATAGCCTGGATAATATTACGTTCTCTTGAGGGATATAAAGGAGTATTAAAACAGGAATACGATTTTATAGATGACCATATAAAGCCTCGCATCGAAAGGATTTCCGGGGTAGCGTCTTCAAACATTTATGGAGGGCTGGAGAGGGAGCTTCAGGTCATTGTTGATCCGGAAGCTCTTGCTGCGCGCAAAATAACTATTCCAGAGCTGACGAGAGCGCTCGATATAGAAAATAAAAATATAAGCGCCGGGAATTTCGATGAAGGTAAACGTCGTTATATTGCAAGAACAGTAGGCGAATATGAGTCTGTTGAAGATGTTTCTAAAGTTATAATAAAAAGGGTAAACAGCATACCTATAACAGTTGGAGATGTTGCCAGGGTTGAACTTGGTTATGAAGACATGGATCTGGTTGTGAGACAAGAAGGAGTTTCAACCATTGTCTTGAATGCAGTTCGAGAACCGGGTTCCAATGTCCTGGTTGTTATGGAAAGATTGAGGGATACTCTCAAGGAGTTAAATAACGGCATATTAAAGGAAAGAGGTCTTAAACTGGAACAGGCCTATGATGAAACCAACTACATTTATAGCGCTATCAACCTTGTAAGAAATAATATTTATTTGGGTGGCACGCTTGCAATCACGGTTCTCCTGTTGTTTTTACGTAATTTTGCCAGCACCATTATAATTGCTGTTGCTATTCCGATGAGCGTAATAGGAACTTTTCTTATTATGACTCTTTTGGGACGGAATATTAATGTGGTTAGCCTGGCTGGTTTAAGCTTTGCCGTTGGGATGATAGTTGATAACTCTATTGTTGTTTTTGAAAATATATTCCGTCACATGGAAATGGGCAAGTCTCGTTTAAAGGCCGCACATGATGGCACAGTTGAGGTGTGGGGGGCTGTTCTGGCCAGTACTTTGACTACGGTTGCGGTTTTTCTTCCTATTGTATTTGTTCAGGAGGAGGCGGGTCAGCTTTTCCGCGATATTGCCATAGCTATCAGCAGTGCCGTTATTTTGAGTCTGATTATTTCCATAACAGTCATTCCTATGCTTTCTGCAAGAATATTGGGAAAAGTTAAGCAAAAATCTCCGGCAAAAAACAGGCGATGGGCTATTTTCAGCATAGCTCAGGGATTTGTTGAGGCTATAACAAGGTTTGTTTACTGGATGTGTGGCCGTGTAACAGCTCGTATAGCCGTAATCGTTATTATGGTGTCTTTATCCATAGGTTTTGCATGGGCATTAGCTCCAAAGACAGAATACCTGCCTGAGGGTAACCGGGAAATTTTGTTCGGTATTCTTCTGCCGCCACCGGGATATAATTTAGGTGAGCTTGAAAATATAGCGGAAACAGTAGAGGCAGATATTCTTCCATTAATTGAACATAACGGAAAAAGTGAAGCAGCAGAAAAACTTAATCTGCCTCCGGTAAAAGTTTTTTTCTATGTTGCATGGGGGCAGCAGGTATTTATGGGGATTGTTTCAAAAATTCAGGAGAGGACAAGAGAACTTCTTCCATACGTGTACAATGTACTTGGGAAAATTCCGGGCATGATTGCGATTGTTCAGCAGCCCGGCCTTTTTTCCCGCGGAATAGGCGAAGGCAGATCTGTTGAAATACAGATAAAAGGCCCAGATCTATCTCAACTAATAAACCTCGGGAAACAGATATTTGATGGTGTCGCCCAGGTAATCCCCGGAGCCCAGATAAGGCCAATACCAGGCCTTGATCTTGGGAATCCTGAAATACAAGTTGTTCCGAACCGGGACAGGTTAACTCGTGTAGGAATGACAACTTATGATCTTGGCTTAACTTTAGATGCATTGGTGGATGGAGTTAAAGCCAGTAATTACCGTCTTTACGGAAATGAGATTGATTTGGTAGTAAAAAGCAAAGGGAATATGCTTGAGCGGACTCAGGATTTTGCCGGTTTGCCGGTAATTGCCCCCACTGGAGAGAGAGTTACTTTGGGCTCTCTGGCTGATATAAGTCTGGAAGAAGGGCCTACCCAGATTAATCACATAGACTCACAGCGTTCAATAACCATAATGGTTATTCCACCAAGAGAAATGCCTTTAGAGGCTACAATGGAGATTATTAGTGAAAAGGTAGTTGAACCGATACGTCAGAGCGGTATGCTTTCCAGCCTCTATAGTATTGAGCTTGGTGGTACAGCAGATGACCTGACAAAAACAAGACAAGCCCTTATGTGGAACTTTATTTTGGCAATAGTTATAAGCTACCTGCTTATGTCCGCCTTGTTTGAAAATTTTTTCTATCCCTTTATCATCATGTTCAGCGTACCCCTGGCCGCAGCCGGCGGATTTGTCGGGATATTTCTAGTAAATCTTTTTATCACCTATCAGGCCCTCGACATTATTACTATGCTGGGTTTTATAATACTGGTCGGTATAGTGGTAAATAACGCTATTCTTATTGTACATCAAACCCTGAATAATATTCGTGAAGCAAAGATGGCCCCTCGTGAAGCAATTACGCACTCCGTACGTACGCGTATCAGGCCGATATACATGAGCAGTATTACTACGGTATTTGCAATGTTTCCACTGGTGGTATCCCCCGGTGCAGGCTCCGAGTTTTACCGTGGGCTGGGAAGCGTGGTGCTCGGAGGCCTTCTTGTTTCAACAATTTTTACGATGTTTTTGATACCGGCGCTTCTCAGCCTTACCTTCGATGCCGCAAGCAAGTTCAGAAATTTAATAAAGTCAGGTTGGTTAGGAACGGGGACAAAATAACTTCCCCAAGTAGGCGCATAGATTTGGGGCAAATTTGTTCGATCTCAAATCACAAAAGTTGATGGAATAGCGGGCTATTTTGATATTTTTGTGATTTGAAATCGGGCAAAGGTGGCCTGAAGCTGTGATGCATAGTTGGGGAAGTTATTTTGTCCCCGTTCCTTAGGCTGAAGATTGCCTTTCGTCAACTCTGGTCGCTGACCACTTGCTTTCTAAAGAAGTCAATCACTTCACTCAACCGGCCGGCCGTAGATACTTGTAACTCTACCCCGGCATCAGCGAAAACGTATGCAGGCCCTCTTTTATGTAAATCCTCTTTTACCACCACCACGTCAACTTTATGCTCAACCAGCCACTCGGCCACGCGAATTCCTTTGGCCTTAGGGACCTTAGTATGCGGATTGGTCACTACCTCCTGCCGTTCAATGTTCCCGTCAGCCAAACGCAAGAGTAGCACGGCAAAGTATGGTGCTTCTCCAAAATGAGTGCTGACCTGACCCGCAGTATCTATCAGAGGTACTGCAATACGCAGATGTTCACGCACCTGGGGCTCATAGTGAATTACCACCCGCTCTACCAGGGGCATCTGTTTTCTGATGTCCGCTTCGATATGTTGACTGATTGCATGGGCTTTTTTCAGATTGCCGGTACGCAAAACCACCTCTGTTTCCAGGAAGCGGTAACGGCCTGCGTTCCTGCCCGCCAGCCGTCGAATCTCCGTTACCATTGGTTGTGACTCGATAATTTTTCGTATCTGTTTCAGCGTTTCAGGGTCAAGGGAGGCATCGAGGAGCACGCGCATTCCATCGGAAAGTATCTGCCATCCGGCATAGCCGATAAAAACAAGTACCAGTCCTGCTGCAATGTGATCTATGGTTATTCCAAAAAAATCTATATTCAATCCAAAATAGTGAAGTCCCACTGCCAGCACCACCACCAGTGAAGAGAGCACATCAACCTGACGATGGCGGCCCTCGGCAATCAAGGTGGGTGACTTCGTGCGCTTGCCTGCAGAAATCGCATACTGTCCAAACAAAAACGTGATCAATATTCCCGCTGATAACCAGCCGATGAGCCCCAACGTAATAGTCGGCGGTTCTGCACCTGGTGAGAGAATGTTGCGGACGATTTCGTATCCTGCAAAAAAGATGAATATCGCCATAATCACCGAGATTACATTTTCAATCTTGTACAATCCGTACGGAAACGTGGGACTTTTGCGGGTCGATAATTTTAGGCCGCCTAATATAGTGAGAGAAGCGACAGAATCAGTTGCGGAGTCGATCGCACTTGCGGCAACGGCCAGGCTGCCCGAAAAGTATGCGAGTACGCCTTTGATTCCTGTGAGCACAAAGTTAATGAGTAACGCATAAAGAGCTACCCGCTCAATCTGTTTGGCTTCTTTGGTAAGAGCATTGTTCTTCCTGTCGTCAGTATGTATTTCTGAATTCTTCACAGACGATCACCTTTTTTATGAGTTCGCAGAGGATGCGGCACTTCCGGCTATGCCGGCTTTTAAAGCTTTCAGTTTTTCAATGGTAAATTCGGTTACCTTTCGTTCTTTGTTGAAATAACGTATCATACGCTCTATAAACGCCTGCCGCTCAGCAGAGGTATCATAGTATTCTAAAAGTCTACGGGTTTTTTCGAGATTCTCCTCTACCTGCTCCGGAATTTTTTCACCGTCATGTCGCACTGCTTCCTCAGGACAAACATCATGGCACTTTCCACAACGAATACATGACTCTTCGTCGATCTGAGCCTTGTCCATTTCATTGAGCGTGATCACCCCAACCGGACATTCATCCATACAAATGCCGCAGCCATTGCACATTTCCTGATTAACCCATGGCATTTCTATCACCTCCTTTATACCTAAGTTGAGCGATCATAGTCCTTGCTGCCCCTGGCGCTTCTGAGGAAGACCAGACTTCCCTTTTCACAGCCGATGTGGTGAGCGATGACCGGACACTTTGCTTTGAGCACGAAAAAGATGTCTTTTTTAACATCACTGAGTGTCTCGTAGTTTCCCTGCCCCTTGGCTATGATCAGATCAGCGTTTTCAAACCGCCGTTTAAATCCTTCCGAACATTCACCCAGGATGGTCCCGGGGGCGTCAGAACCGTTATCAATAACTTCAACAAGATCAGCTATGCCTGTCGCCCGGGCGTCAGCAAGGCAAGCATCGTTAATGACCGGACTCCCCTTCACTACAAGGGTTATTTTCTCGAGCGGCATTTGCTCGATCAGCAAGCGGTCAAAAACAATTTCCCCGGCGTTGTCCGCCAGATAGAGAATATCTTTCGCCTCAGATACCGCTTCGCGAAACTCCTCCGGATCTCCTGCAAGCGGCGCTGTCAACGCATGCTCAATTGAATTGTGAACCAGAGTCTCGTTTATATGATGATTTACACCAGAATCGATGATATTACCCGCAATCGCCAGGCGAATTGCCGTATCCAATGGCTCGATAGACCGCTCGATCCGCTCTTTGAGCTCTGGATAAAGCTCTAAAGCGAAATAGTTGAAACGATCCTTGATGTCACGGTACGGGTCGTTGTCGCCTGTCATCTGACGAATCATGCGGTGGATACGTTGAGCCATAAGCGGGGGAGATTCTCGCAGATTCAGTTCGCTTGACGCGCGCAATACCTTACGGATGACTTGCTCGTGGATCGCCTTATCATCAGTTGTAAGCCTGGCAGCCTCAAGAGTCTGTCGGAGAAGGCATGGAATACATTCAAAATAGGTTTTCATAATTCACACCCAG
>JAJSZW010000013.1 GCA_030262895.1 Deltaproteobacteria bacterium
TGGATCAGGAACTGATTTTGGATATCAATATAGAGCTAGATTATTCCAATATCTTATATTAAATGGTTATTGTATTATTTCTCCAGCAATGACAAATACACAATATTCTGATAGATACTATAGTAATGGAAATAGAAAAGATGAAAGATCTGACTTATGGGGTATATGGCCAGGACCCGATGCGGCTTTCTTAAGACAGTTAATAGATGATATGTATGATGGTCATAGATTTAATTTAAATAATAAGAATAATAACAAACTTAATATGAATAAATTAGTATTAGGTGGATATTCATCAGGAGCTCAATTTGCTAGTAGGTGTTATAATGAATGGCCTGTATTAACATCATTTAAGGGTCGTAAATTCCCTAAAATAAGAGCTGGTTGGTTATTAGCGGGTGCTTCATATAGATGTTATGATACCTTACCTAATCCTCCAAAGGATCAAAATAAATGTGGATGGACAAATGCAGTTAAGAATATAAAAGATCCTAATTTCCCTAACATATATCCAAAATATGCACCAACTAGAAAGTTTTATATTAATAAAATAGGATGTTGTCCAGATACTCAAGTTGAAGATAGATATGATAGTGGAAATGTAAATTGGAATAATCATCCGCCAATAATAATAACAGAACCAGATAATGATATGGATGCTGATCCCCAGGGTTCATTGACTTATTATAATCATATGCGAAGTAAAATTAAAGACAAAAATAAAGTAACTATAATTCGTCCACATTGGAATTCTGAACGTTGTAATATTAAATATATAGGAACTAAAGAGTCATTCTCAAATAGACCTAGAGGTGCAAGATACAGAGATCTTTTATCTACATCACAATATTTATCGCTAGTACCATTATCTAAACATCAGTATCCGCCCATACCATCATATGCTCCACCTACATCTCTATATCAATGTAATATTGATGGTACTTGTACACTTGGTGGTAAACAATCATTGGCTGATTGTGTTGCTAGTTGTAAACCAAAACATCCTCCATCTCCACCTCCAGATATTAATCCAACATACTATCCTCCTAATGATGGAAAAGAATATCATCCTACAATGAGTACTGATGGTAGATGTAATTATCCACATCAGGCTATACATGATCTTTCTAATTCTAAATATTTATGTGGTAACCTATGTAATCCACATACCTATATACCTGAATCAATTCTACCAATAGTTACATTTTTTAATATTTATACACAATAAAACTAATATATAATGACAGAAGTTAAAAGTGTATATGTTCAATGTCCTAGATGTAGTGAATTAGCATTACAAAAAAGTAATGAATATCCAATAGTATGTTGTAATACCCCAGGACTAACATTTGGTACTGGTAAATGTAGTAGATGTAATTGTGAAATTCCAGTTAATCCAGAGCAATTTGATTTATGTTTAAGTTGTCATTTATTTACTACAATAATAAAATGATTAAACAAATATATAAATGATCAAAATATTAGTATATAATGAAGTAGCAATACTAGTAGTATTAGCTATAATATTTAATTTTTTACTTGTATACTATTTTATGAAAAAAGAAGCTTATACACCATGTCCACCATCGCCACCAGCAGCAGCATGTAGTAACTATTGTTTTAAAAGAGATGATAAATGGTATCTTGTGAATCCTAATAATGAATTTGATTCTACTATCACGACATCTTATAATACAGCTACTGATTGTCTAAAAAAGGACGGTGATCCATATTGTGTTATAGGAGGAGGTGGCTATATTGATGTTAATTATAAATGCGTACTAGGTGGTTTACATTCAGAAGTTAGTAAACATTGTGTTCCGACTGGAGAATATCCAGATGGTAAAACTATATTTGGATCTACATATAATGCTGATGGTTCAATAGATACACCCGGTTATACTGCTTGTTTGAATAAGTGCAATAATCTACAATTCTATTGTAAAGGTGGACAATGTACTGGACCAGTAGATATAAGTACATTACCAACTAAACCTAAATATATATATAATTCAATGGCAGACTGTTTAGCTTCATCGGATTGTAAACCTTTAATATATTGTTGTCCTAATGGAAAACCATTTGATACTGATATTATAAAACTACAACCTGGTCAAACTTGTACCGATGTTACGCCGCAAGGTTATACATATACAAAGTGTGCGTCTTATGATCCTGATTCAAAAACATGTAAAAATGGTGACGGAAATGATATGTGTCAACCATATTATCAATGTGAACAGGGTCAATGTGTTAAATATAGAGTATCACCACCAAAAGGTGCGAAAGGTCCTGGTAGTTCAATACAAAAAACATGTGAAGATGAATGTCAGCAACAATTGTGCTGTCCAAATGGTGGTGTTGATACACTAACTGGTAAACCTTATACAACGTTGTTGAAAGCAGATGACGCGGGTGTATGCCCTACAGGCTTAAAAGATGTATTCGGGAAGTCAGTTAATGTATATCCATGTCCTAGTATAAAGAGCGGGTATTGTTACGATGCGAAAGGTGTTACAGCACTGTGTGGATCAAACTATGTATGTAGCCCAAAGGGTGATTGTTTGAATTACGTAGGTGATCAAGGAACCAATCCTAGTTCACGTGATCTATGTCTAAAGGCTGGTTGTAGTCCTAATGTATATATAACCCAAAACATGGTTACTACATTAACTACAGATCCAAGAACAAATATTAAATCATGTACAGCAGTCGCTAGAGCTGATATGAATACGTATAAAGCTCCTGATTATACAACATATCCTACATTAGCTGCTTGTCAAGCAGGTGATAAACCAGACAGTTCTGGAAAATTAAAATATGGATATTCATGTAATCCAATAAATAACAAAAAAACAGTGATAGCACTTGGATACGGAGAACCTGTTAATTTAGTGAATGCATTTAATTGTAAACAACCTTCTAAAGATACATATGCCTGTCAAAATTGGGGAGCTAGCGATCAGAACCCCCCTATACTTCCTACTGGTAAAGTACAATGTTTAGGGAATTCACAATCAGGTCAACCACCGTTTGCAGGAGGTGACCCCCCTATATGTAAAGGTAAACCTATTCCTGCAACAGCAAGTAAAACATGTTGGTCAAACGATTCTTTTTATTCAAGTAATATATAATATATTTATATATTAAATGGCGGTATATATAGCAGCAGCATATAGATTATCTCCTTATGATGCAGTAACTAGAATAACAAATAATAATTTAGAAAATATAGTAGTAAATGATTTATGTAAAGCTGATATACAGAGTATTAAAAGGGATAGAATAATAGAAAATTTAAAAGAAGAACACAAAAAAGAAATTGATAATAAAATAAATGATGAAAAATATCCTAATAGCTATACAGAAGATGATATCGGTACATATATTAATATTAATAAAGATACACTAATTAATAGAACAAAAAAAATGGGACTTAGAGGTATAATGTTAGATCCCGTAGTTATGTTACAAATAGCATTAGTAGTATTAGTAATATTATATACTGTTGTAGCATGGGTAAAAGATTATAGAGCAGTTACTAGATGGGGAATGTTATTTGTATGTTGGATATTTTGTTATATTACTTTTTTTACAACAGTAGAAGTAGTGAGACTGAATAAAAAAATAAATAACAATATTAAACACAATATAGATAAAATAGATAAAGAAGTTATTTTAAAGGTAAAAAAGAAATGTAATAAATAAATTCAATTAAATAGATATAAAGTATAGTATCCAATGAGCAGGTGGCCGAGTGGTCTAAGGCGCTGCGCCCAAGTCGCAGTCTCTTTGGGGGCGTGGGTTCGAACCCCACCCTGCTCATATTTTTTGTCTTTACGGCATTACCATGAATGGAGCAGGATTGGTACAATCAATATCATTATGAGCAGTTCCTGTTAATTTATGTGTTCCACATCGGGGGAACATAACTATATCTAAATTTAATTCTTTATTTCCACAACTCATATTAGATTGACCTTCACCTCTTATATCATCAGAACCCGCATAAGTATAAAACTTAGTATTACCTATTTTTCTAATTTTCATCGATGAATCTGTTGGGGCTATATATCCTTTTTGGAATGTACCATCTTTACCAGATACACTACCTGTGCCATGTGGTAATTTATCCCACCACTGATGACCTATTAAAGAATATATATAAGCACTCTGTCCGGGACAGTCATATTCATAAGGAGCAAGACGATATTTCTTGTCTTCATAGTATTCATCATTATATCGTCCACATCCCTTTGGGGTTGATATATCTTTCTTTACATTACACTGCCATGTACCATACTGTCCTGAATCATCTCCTCTCAATATTGTAATATTTTTTCCATTATCAGGACACCAAGCTTCCCCTTTATCACAACTATCATTCTTTTGTCCACATACTATATATTTACTGTTACAGTGTCCTGCACCAGAATATGCCATTTCACATCCAGGGTTATTAGTTCCTTGTGGTGCATTATGTTGTCTAGCAACCGCATACATGGGTTCAGCTGTTTGATCAACATAACTAATATCATAATCCCAACCCATACTAGGAGCATATGTACCTTCAAGTAAGGAATATCCTGTACCTGGTACTGTTGGATCTGGTGATATATTTGAATAAGGCCATGAGTCAGGTCTTTGTACAAAGATCTGGACTCTCCAGCTTGGTACTTTTTCTGATTTAGGAAATTTCATTACATGAATATGTGCAGTATTAGTTGATGACATAGGAGGTATAACTATTTGAGAATTTGGCGTTCTATGACTAGTATATGGATTATTATCCGATTGCATCCAAATATATAACGAATTAGTAGTACTTCCATTCATTATTTTAACAGATGCATATTTATCATCATCAAAATGCTTAAATACATCATCATAATTTGGAGCTGTTTCACATGGTCCACAGAAATCACCATTAGTAGTTTTATATGGATCACCTGTTGTTGTCATACTTACAGTATAAGGAATTGAAGTTGGATTATCACATCTCCATTCACCATATAGATTCATTAAGGACCAACCATTATCAGTATGAGCTTGTGCATCTGTTCCCTGTCTTACATAACAATCTTGATTAGTTGCATCCGTACCCAATAACCAATAGTATTTAGGAATATTCTTATCTAGTTTCTTAAATATATTCCACATTATGCACTGTAGTCTAGGTGATGCATGATACATTCTATTTGTACCTGGATGTGCAGGAGCAATACAACCATGAGGCCATCCAAATTCACTTACAAGATAATTTTGACAACCAAAAGTTTTGGCATTTGATTTAAGTGCCTTTAATACATTCTTTACGTTTCTACAACTTTCTATCATTTTTTCATCAATTTTAGTTGCTGATAGATTTAAGTAATTTACATCCTTATCAATCCAATAGAATGGATATATAGTAGATGCAACATATGTTTTTATCTTTTTAGTATCTGAATTATTAAAAAATTGTTTAAATAATGGCTTAATATCTGTATTAATATCTACTCCTGCAAAATAGGTTGCAACTGCTACATGATTTACAGAATCAGGCAGTACAAAGAAATCAGAACCAGAACCCCCACTACCTGGTTGCATAGGAAATACTAATTCAAGTTTTTTCTTTCTATTTAAATTATTTGCAAATTTAACTGCAGCTGTCATTCTATCGGCTATTAATTTTAATGTGGCTCTTTTAGGATCAGTATAATGAAGGAAATTTTTATCGTATGACCATATAGCTTCTAATATATTAGTTTCGGTGGGATTCGTATTACTTTCATGATTTTGTAATCTTAATAAATCTACTTGCATTCTTTGTATGAATGGCTGACTATAAAAGTCTACTAGAGTCATTGGTATAGTTGTATATGTACCGCCTTGATTATACCCCCTTAGGTTTTGTGTAGGACCAGATCCAGTAAGATTAGGTATTTGAGTCACAGCCTCATTCCATGTACAAGATACTAATAATTTATTTTGATCTCTATTACATCCATTACAGACTTCTTTTGGATTACATTTAGAAGAAATATTTTTAAAACAACAATCAAATAAAGTCTGTTGATATTTCTGATATCCATGACCAGGATTTTTTGTAGCTAGTAAATGAGCTATATCTAGCAATTGATATGATCTAAATTCATATACCCCTCTAGCATTAGCTTGATTAATTTGATTTTGAGTTAAATATAAATCATAATATTTACCAGTATTAGAAGCATCAAATCCAAAAGATATATTAAACCCTACATTTGGTTGAACTGAACCCCCCTTAACTTCTTTAGGTATATAATCTGGTACTACTGGTAATGGAGAAGATGGTGTAGGACCTGGCGTAGGACCTGGTGGCGGTCCTGGTCCTGGATGTGGTTTATAATTACCAGGAGCTAATGGTCCACAAGTATTAAGACATACACTCATATCTTTATATCCTAAACCACATACTGTATTATAAAAATTTATCTGATATGGATCTATTTGATAAGTAAGTCCTGATTGATAGGGATATGGTTTTATTTTTAATTTTTCTCCTGGATTAGGAGAAGGATTCTTAGGATTACATCCATATACAGGTAAATCACAAGATGCCTGCATACATTGATCCTTACCCCAGAATCTAATTGGAAGTTTGGGTTTAGCCTGTGGTGTTAATTTTAAACAATTTTGAGTATTATTAGAATCACAATAATAAACTGGTAATTTACTTGGATCAGGTGGTGGTGGTGGTGGTATAATTTTTTTACATAATTTCTGACATATGGCTAATATTTTAGCTCCTGGTGTATTTGGTGATACTTTTTCACAATTACCTGTACCTGTATTACATTTATACATTGGTGTTGGAGGTGTTGGAGGTGTTGGAGGTGTTGGAGGTGTTGGAGGTGTTGGTGGTGGTTGTGGTGGTATAGGTATAGGTCTGACACAACTATCTTTACATAATTTTTCTGAAATATATGTAAAAGGATCTCCCGGTTTAGATTCTACACAATTATAATCAATACAATTATATCCAGTAATTATTCCTGGTGGTGGAGGTACTGGATGTGGTGGTGGAGGAGGTGGTGCTTTATTACATATAGCCATACAATCAGCTTCGGTAAGATACTGTCCACCAGTACCTATATTAAAACAAGTTCCCTCTCCTCCACGTACGACACACTTCCATGGTAATGCCGGTGTTGGTGGTGGGGATGGACCTGGTGGTGTTGGATATGGTATAGGAGTATATGGTATAGTATGCCATATACATTGTGATAATTGATCACAAGTTGCTTTATCAAGAGTACTACAATTAGATCTAGCATCGTCTTTGTATTTATTATAACATTTACTAGATGGAGGCGGTGGTGGTTTTGGTGTAGGAGGAGATGGTGGAGGTATTGGAGATGAACATTGTTTTATACAGTCTTCATAAGTAGCACCAGCACCACTTGTTGGTTGACATATACCATTATAACATATATAACGTTTAGATGCTGGTGGTGGTTTAGGTGGTGGTGGTGGTGGTTTAGGTGCAGGTGGTGGTGTTCCACTAACACATACTCCTGTGGCGGGACATAGACTTAGATCTGGACAAGCTTGACCAGGATTACAAGCTGTTCCTGGAGGAACATTAGTAGGACATATATTACCAGATTGACACCAATAATTATTAGCACATCGTTGATTTAGTTTGGGATCTTTATTATACGTGCATTTATTAATAACAGTATTAGTATTAGTATTACTAGTAATACCAGGAAATCTACTCAACATTTTATTACGACAATTTGATACTGATAAACATGATATAATAATTATTACAATAATTAATGCCAATAAAGGTAATAAGAAATAATCATTCATTATATAAATATAATAAAAAAAAATATTACTTACTCAGAAATCTTCATCTAAACTAAATGTTTTTTCTCCTGCTCTTTGATATTCTGAAGGTAGTAATTCAAAGAAATTACTTTTACCCTGTAACTCTATTGTTAACATAAATTCAAATGGACATTCAACATTAAACATTTTTCTATATCCTAATCTGCTAACTAAAAAGTCTGCAACAAATTGTATATATTGTATCATTAAATCAGAATTCATTCCTATCAATCTACAAGGTATAGAATCACATATAAATTTAGTTTCTATATTAACTGCTTCATTTATCATTGTATTAATCTCATCTTCTGATAATTTATTTTGTACATATTTAGTATATATTAAAATAGCTGCTTGTACATGTATTCCTTCATCTCGAGATATAAATTGATTAGCTAATGATAGTCCTGGCATTAATCCTCTTTGTTTTAACCAAGCTATAGCACAGAATGAGCCAGAAAATTGTATACATTCTACAATAGCAAATGCTACAACTCTAACTGCAAATGAATCTGTAGACTCTATATATTTTATTGCCCAATCTGCCTTTTCTTTAATAGCGGGAATTGTTTCAATTGCGTTAAATAATTCGGTTTTTTCATTTGGATCTGATATATATGTATCAATCATCTGAGCATATGATTCTGAGTGAATCTGTTCAAAGAACATCTGACAAATATAAAATGCGCGAACTTCAGCTATAGGAATATCTTTTATAAATCGTAGTCCTAGATTTTCTATTACAATTCCATCACTATTACTAAAGAATGCTAATACCATCTTAATAAAATATTTCTCATCTTCTGTTAACTCATTATATTGTTTTAGATCTTGATGAAAATCAATTTCATCATTAGTCCAAAAGCTATGTAAATGTTTTTTATATAATCCCCATATTTCTTGATGTTTTATTGGTAATAAACTGAATCTATTACCTTCTTCCTTTAATATATGTTCTACTTCCTCTCTTCTACGTTTTATACTATTTTGTGTATTGGAAGTGCTCATAAGATATAGTATACATATATAATATGTATTCAAATATATTGGGTAGTATTCTCGAATTTAACTAAAGCAGCTTGAAACATATCTAAAGCCTTATTTAATTCATCATATTCAATATTCAATGATGGTAACATTCTTATTACATATTTATTACCAGTAGGTAGTACTAGCAATCCTTGCTCATAACATAATAATAGTAGTGGTTCAACCTCTTTATCCATTTCTACACCAATCATAAATCCTCTACCCCTGATTTTTTTGATACAAGAAAATCTCTTTTTAAGTTCATTTAATTCAAATCTAAAATATTGTGATTTAGTAATAACATTAAACTTAATTCTTTCTTCTTCCATTATTTTAAGTGTTTCTAAAGCTGCTACTATTTGTAAAGGATTACAAGCAAATGTTCCTCCAATAGAACCAGGTGGTGAATTATTAAAAATTTCCTTACTAGACATTACACAACCTATAGGTATACCACCTGCTAATCCTTTACCTGCTAATATAATATCCGGTATAATATTACTATATTCAAAATCAAAAAAACTTCCTGTTCTATTAATACCACATTGTATTTCATCAGTAATTAATAATGATCCATTACGCCGAGTATTATATCTTAATTGTTGCATAAAAGAGTTACTTAAAGTAATAACTCCTCCCTCACCCTGAGTAGATTCAATAATTATAGCAGCAACATCATTATCAATTTTAGTAATATCATTAGATATTGAACAATCTCCTAAGAAAGGACCCATATTTTTTTTCCATTTATGATTATCAGATAAAGCAGCAACACCAATAGTTCTTCCATGAAATCCTTTTCTGATTGATAAAATCTTCTTTCTTTTTGTATATTGTCTTGCTATCTTAATAGCATTATCAACAGCTTCACTACCGCTAGGTGAAAAAACAAATGTATCAATATTTTTAGGTGTTTTTTTATTTAATAACTCACATACTATAGGATATTGAGGTATAGTACCATTGAATATTTGAAAATGTAATCCTGAGTTTAATATTTGCGTACATAATGTATTACATATACGAGGATGACGGTGACCAAGGGATAATACACCAATTCCAGAAGTTAGATCTAATAAAGGTCTATTTCTATTAGTATATACCCAACTACCACTTCCTCTAGAAAAAATAAATTTGGAATTTTGTTTAATACATCTTGGGAGCATTTATATATTATTAACTAACTATATATAATTAAAAAATTGAAATATGCTATATCTAAGTTAACCAACGATTCTAGAGCTACAGTTTTGTACTCTGTTCTTTTCCCCCTTAGTCTAGCTTGATGGTGATGGCAGATTCATGGACGATACAAGATGAGATAAAGGCGTGGCTGGATGTACCAGAACTTATGGGTTCCTCTAGGACGGATAGAAAGATTTCAGCCTCCTCATGGGGAGCAGTAAAATGGAAGGAATGGTTTACTAATAATCCTGAATGTAAAGAGTGGACACCGTTGGTATGGGATCTGTGGTTTAGTTTAGGTGAAATCGATAGCTGGACATCCAAACAATGGAAACATTATTGGGTGGGTTTGAGGAGAGATAATAATATGTACATTCCAGCAATAATGGATGTGCTGACAACAATGCCACCGATATCATCGATAGCTCCAACCAATGAGGTATCACCATCGTCTCAGACTATTCTAGATGGATGGAGTCATGATCCTTATGTAGTTGGACATCCACCAGCACACACTACACCAAGCTTTACGTATCCCATACCACCCTGTGCGTTAAACAGTGCGAGATGAAACGCATTTTCTCTCATCTCTATACAAAAAAAATATTTTTTTGTCTTATTAAATAACTGGTTTTCCTTGTCTTATTTCATTTTCCCAACGTTTATGTTTCATCTCTGTATCAATTGCTGGTACTGGAAAATGTGGATCTGATTCTGGAAAGCGTGGATCTATACCAAGACATTTATTTTTCATTAAAGGATTGTCTGCCATTGGTCCAGTTAAACTACATTCATCTGGTCTAAGATCATTACGAGCCCACATGTCTTCATCATTATCAGTATCGTTATTAAATGAACTATTTTTATTTTTACAGATAAAATACATTACAGCAAAAACAATGGCTACAATTAAACATGTATAAAATATAATTTTAAAAGGAGAAAACAAGATCATTATATATGATATTTAATAAAAAAAATATATATTTTTCAAACTTCATCTCCACCTCTCTCAGCTGTTGTACCAGATAATATAAATGGATTTGGTAAAACTCTGCCAGCAGTTGGTACTAATGGAGCCCAAGACTGTCTATCTTCTCCATCTTTTTTATCACCATGTCTATAATCATATCCAGTCATACTACTTGATCCAGTACATAATACAACGATAAAAAGTATTATTAAAATTATAATAACGCAACATAATAATCCACAACCTCTACACATTATATATTATATATAAATACTAATATTTATTAGATAAAAACTTTCCAGGTGCTACGGCACCTTGCATATATCCAGGTAATGGTGCATCAAATATCCATTGTTTATCAAGTCTACAATGAGAACTTAAATTAGGTTGATTTTGTATATCCGAACATTCATCATATCTATATCCAAATACATCCCAAGGATTTAGTCCATCTTCAGGAGCTGAAAAGCAACTCTTATTACCCCATATAACTACACAGAATATAATAATCATTATTATTATTATGATCGTTAAACATACACAACCAGGACACATTATATATAACATTAATTAATTTGTCCTGTTATTTTTAAATCTTGAATCTTAATGTTGACCTCTCCAACCGTAATATCTATTTTTGCTCGTTTAAAAACTTCTTTTAATTTTAATTTTTTACACTGATGTTTAATATTTTGAATAGCTTCTATTGTCTGATCAGGTATTAATGGTTCTACTGATGTATCATCTCTAAATTCTGCATTAGGAATAATATCATCTCTCCTTGGTGATTCTAGATCTCCCATTATATTAATATATATTTGTATAAATAATATAATGATTGGTATTTTAATCGGTATTATTATTGTTTAAAAAAGAGTCTGAAGTCTCTCTAAATGGTAATCTAGATCTACTCATTATATATAAAATTGAATATAGCAGAGCATTAATTAACCAACGATTCTAAAGCTACAGTTTCTGTACTTTTTGCTTCTCTCAATCCATTTTTCAATGTCCATGAAGATGAATTATCTGATGGCAGTTCAGACTCAGAATGTTCAGTCAAACAAACACGGTGCGAAGGTTGCACGATTCCTCATGCCACTAAAGACACAGTATGTTGTAGGTGGTAAGGTACTTCCTCCTCATCAGCCTCGACACTATCTACCGGGTGGACGGCTGATGAAAGGCAAGGGCACTAATCCAAAGACTCGACTTTGTGGTCCCACGCATGACGGAGGACGACCATAATTAGAATGAATGATCGCTGTGAATCATGAAGATTGACCCCCCCCCCTCCCATCTTTCTCATCTCTCATCATTAGGAGGCGCATGGCGCTACCTAATGAATTGGGGCAAAACGGGATAGCACCTCAAAAAAAAGGTTTTTTTATGATATTAAATATCTAAACATTACAATCAAAGTACATTGGATTATTTTCAATGGCTAATTGTTCATCTTCTTTTGCTGGCATAAATGACTTTAAAAGTCTATTATTATAACAAGCCTTCTTTAAATCATCAACAAAACTAGCATGAGCATGTACTGGTCTTAATAGTGTTAATATTTCTTTATTTTGTTCTTCTATTTTGTTCATTCTATTTTCATATATTGATATTATTCTTTTTATTCTTCTATTATCTTTATATATTTTTTTATTATTATCTTCTATATCATATTGAGTTTCTAACATATGTTGAACATAGCTAGATAAAACTACTATTGATTTTTCTACATCTTCCTTTGTGTATTCTTCTGTCATTTTATATAATGAAATATATTAATTTAATATTATTTATTTTTATATCAGTATTAGCTTATAGAATTATACATAGAAAAAAAGAAGAAGAAAAGGAATTACTGCTAACTGATGATTGTAAATATTCTACAGTTTAATTTTAATTAAGTATATAATGAAACAATATAGTGGTAGAATTACTACATTATCAGTATCTATAGCTATTATAGGAATTCTTACATTAATAATACTTTCTGTATCTATTAATAGTTCAGGATGTAATCGATTCTATACTAAGAATTACAATTGGAAAGCTGATGGGGGGTATCAAATACAGGGTAATCCTAATTGCAAATCAAAGAACATTTATAAAGAAGGTATAAGATATAATAGTGAGGTGCAACCAGTGTGGCGTTATGATACATCAGGAAGATGGGTGTTTCTATAAAATTGAATTGATTTTTATATTAATTAACCCTCTTTACAATGTCTGAACAATCGGATTCTGATTCTAGTTCCCCTCGGGAAACTATTGAAATTTATCAAGAACTTGCGGAGTGTTACAATGAGATGAAACGGAATCTCACTCATATGCTTAATAAAGATCTTAAGGTAAAAGATATAAATAAGTTAGTTGAATTTGATTCCATGCTTGAGTTGGTATTAGAACAACCTCTTGGTCAACCATCAACTCTGGCAGAAATGAATAAATATATGGAAATTGTGAGTACATCAAATCGTTTACGTTTCTTACAATCTCAGTTAAAAGAACGAATCAAAACTCTTTCAGAGAGTCTTACAGATACGTTATACCAAACTCTTGCCGGATCTGATTAAAAAAAATCTTTTTTTATATTATTAAATATTTCTGTCTTCTGGGGGTTTTATCTTAAGACCTAAAAATCTTTGGATATCGGCAACTGTTTTAAATTTACCAGGAACCTGCTTATTGGTAGTTTCATAAAACAAACCATATTGCGATAATTTATACCCTTTTAGTTTCGCAAGACGACGTACTCTGAGGTTGTATTTCAGACCACTTTCTGTATATAGTAAAGCAAATGCTACATCTTTTTTTGTAGTATAAAAGAAGTCTGACTTTACCTTTTTATTATCAACCAATAGTTCAAGTGAACATCTTTTGGGACCGCAATTTATTTCTTTTAAAACTTCCACACGTTTATCAAACTGGAAATCATATAATATATTTTTATCTTCTGTTGGAGTTATGATTAAAAAGTCTAGATCTTTTACAGTCTTATTCTTACGAATAATAGAACCAACTACTACTATATCAAACTTCTTATTATATCTAATACTATTAGTAATAATTTTAGAAATTTTTTGTGCTGTTAATAGATTCATTATATTAATGAGTGAAGAATTTATGGAACGTGCTATTCAACTTTCAAGAGAATCAGAAGGCGGACCATTCGGAGCAGTCATTATAAAAAATGATACTATTATAAGTGAATCTTCTAATGGAGTTGTTCCTAATAAAGATGCCACAGCACATGCTGAGATGTGTGCTATAAGGTCTGCATGTAAAAAATTAGATACACATTGTTTAAATGGGTGTGTATTGTATACATCATGTGAACCATGTTGTATGTGTCTATCAGCATGTTATTGGGCAGGAATTGCTGAAATTTATTATGCTAATAGTAGAAAAGATGCTGAATCTATAGGATTCAGTGATAAATATATTCATAATCAGTTAAAATTACCACATAATAAAAAAAGTATAATTATAGAAAGAAAAGAAAATAAGAAAGCCAAAGAAATATTTCAAAGGTGGAAAGGAAAAAGATATTAATTATTTATTAAATCACTTAATACGCTTTTATATAAATCAAGAAGATGAATATTTACATGAACAAATTCATGTAGTTCTATTATACTTAATCTACAATTAGGACATTTTGTATCACCATGTAATAATAACAATAAAATACAATGAGAATGGAACTTACTATTACATTTTTCATTACATTCATATTCACATATATAGTCTCCACTTTTAATATTATCTAAACATATAGAACATACATCAGAATCATTTGATGTTCTCTTAATATTAAATTTATTATTTATTGCATCAGTTAAAGATTTATCTCTGTTATTAACAAATGTTATTATAACTCTATTAATTATAATTGGTAATATATTAATTATTTCAATTGTTTTTTCGATTAAAAATCTTATAACTGTATTAGATGAACATATAATTAGAATACTAATAATAGATAGTAAAATAGAAATAAATATAATTAAAAAACAAATATATACATTCGATGACATTAATTCAATTAATGATAATAATGCTGGCATTAACTATATTAGTTATATATATATATATATTATCATTTAAAGAAAGTAATATAGTAACTGGAGAAATTAATAACATAGCATTATCAGTAGACTGTTCTGATACTCCTAATTCTTATAAAGGATATCTTGTTCTTAAAGATGATATTAGTTCATTACCAGGAAATAATTCATATATAACATTTAATAAAGCTCCAGAAATATTATTTCATATAGAATACTTACCAGTAACAGATAAGAATTATAATAATTGTGCTAAAGCCTTCCCAGTAAATAAATTAACTAAAGAAAGAATATATTTATGTCCAAGTTCTGTAAATAAACTTATAAACAAAAAATGTACTGGTAGTTTACCATTGAAAGCTCAATGGAGATTGTTTATTAAATAAAATTCCTGTTTGTACATCTTTATCATTAAAATTTTTTAATGAACACATCTTATCTGATTCTTTAAAAGTATATGCTACACACTCAGAATTTGCTCTACATAATTGTCTACATCCATTAACATCAAGTGTTGGTCTAGGTCTAGTGATCTGACTTCCTACTACATCACCTTTGAATGTTCCATTATTAATATTATTAAGTGTTATTATTGAATATATTACTAATATTACTAGTAATATATTCATAACGATACTTATTACAAATATAGTATTATAAGTTGGAGCATGTATTTTGGGTAAATGTATTTTGGGTAAATGTATTTTAGATGAATGTTTATCAGGTGGTTTATCAGGTGGTTTATCAGGTGGTTTATCAGGTAAACTTTTTTTATCTTCTTCTAATTTATGATGATGATGATGGTGGTGGTGTTTTTCTATATCCATTATATATATGTTTAATATATGGAAGCATTAAACTTAGTTATAATATTTATAATAGCCACTATAGTAATATTATTCCTAATAATATTAGGAGGATATAAAACGTATAAGAAATATAATTTATTATATCTATGTACCTACATAAGTAGTATTATATTAATCTTAATGGTAATATGTAATACACAACTAAATCCAAGACATTTTTATCCAGATCATAATAATAAATTTAAATCATTAGATAAATTAGTAGATGGTACATGGACAACTGTTTATTGGCATTCAGATAAAGATAAATTAATTAAACAAATTTCTATGCCAGGTGTTACTCATAAAGATTTCTCACATATTTCATTTTTAACTTTTAGAAAGAGATGCGATTATACTAAATGTTCTATTCCTTTAATATTTGCTCATAAATTTTCAACTTTTATTATGTGGCAAAGTATAGAACGAATTTATTATAAACTTAATGATGTTAGATATTTTCCTAAGATATTTAGCATCGACAAAAAAACATATAGTTATATACAGGAATATGTTCCACATGAATTAAATAAAAAAACATGTCCTGATAATTTTCAGGAACAGTTAAAGGACCTTAATAATATATTAAGACAACGAGGATATTATATTGATGATGTTCATAGTAAAAATTTTAGAGTTAGCAATGATGGAATATTAAAAGTAATTGATTGTGAAGTTTATAATGAAAAAGAATTGAAAATACAACAGTTTCTTTTAAGTAAAATAGATGGATCCTGGAAATCAAAACCTAAAGGTAATAGAATATTAACTTGGAATGATGGTAGAAAATCACTGTCTGATATATGTGTATAAAAAAAATTACTTACTTATCTACTCAAGTTCACAGTCACTATCAGCTTCGCTGTTTTTGTCATTTAATGACATATCAGGTTCGCCCTCCTCATCTACTGCTCTTTCAATATTAATTTTATCAATAGCACATACAAAGCTAATGGTATTTTCACCATACATCATAGCATTCATGGAAACCATAGCCCGGTATTTAGTTCTTGGTTTAATAACATCTTCGATATGTAAAATCGGGATATCTGCTTTTTCATCTACAGATTCTCTTTTAGATGTTACTTTAATTTTCTTCTTATCACCATCAGTATTATCCCATACAGTAGCAGTACATACTCCTGTATTTCTATCTCCATAGAATCTAAACGATACAAATGGATTATCCATTTCTATACCACCTTTTGTATGAGTTCTAACAACTGGAGTTACTTCTGTAACTTTACTACGCAGTTGAATTGCTCCTTTTTTAGGAGGTGTTGCATCCTTATCTTTCTTTTTCTTAGAAGAAGCTGGAATAATACTACCATCAGTTATTCCATTTTCAATATCTGATTCTACATATTCTTGAATATCACTGATTACTTTATAGATATTATTTTTATATTTATCAAGATCAATATCATCTCTTAGTTTTCTATCTAATCCTTTGCCTGTAAAGACTTCATTCTTATATTTACCAACTTTAACAACACATGTTCCACCTGTTGCCGATCCGGGAGCAGCAATAAATGATGCTCCTATATGTGTTTGTACACCAGTATCAATCTTCAATGGTGTTGTTTTAGGTTTTCCATTTGAATCTATACCAGTAACAAGACACAATGGACTTTTATCTATAAATTTATCTTTCATTGATTTATATTGTGATCTATCATTTAAATAGATATCACTAATTTTACCATCAGATTGAGTTACTTCTTCGGTGTGTTCATGGATTTTGGATACGTGCCAATATCCCTTATTACAATGACTAGAGTTTGCGCTGTCAAGAGGCATGATACGGTTATATAATACATACTATGAATTCAATTATTTTATGTAATACCATATATGGTGTAGCAATGACTTAATGTATGTGTTCTACAACATAATTTATTGATTTTTAAAGCATTTAAAATCTTACCCATCTCTATAGATTCAGTTGCTGCAAAGTCATTAGGCGATAACTTAGTATTTTTTGTATAATCAGATAATTTTTTAAGTAATGCTTTTCTATAGATAGGATATACATGACCTATATTTTTTTGACAAGACTGACATATGGGTGAAATAGTAACAAACATCTTATATTAACAATATAATAGAATCAATTATTCTATGTTAGTTAATAATATAAAAAAAGTTTTTTTTTTGCTTGGACTGACTAGTGCACTAGTGCACTAGGTTCCGTGCAGGTGCGCACGGATATACTGGTCGTGAGGTCCTTCTCTCCGCTATAATGACTTCTTAGATTACCCATGGAAGCTGTCAAGCTTTGGGGCTAAGAGTCGTGGAGGAAACAATGGACTGTCAGTAGGGGGTCGCGTACTTCCCGGTCTCTGGATCCCGTGGCTGTACACCCCTGTGGTTAGAGCACCAACCACAATCAGCAAACTCCTTCTTCACCATACGTCCGCATCCACAAGCACAGGCGTACTCCTTGGCAAAGACCTTGCTCGGTGTCGGATTGGGGTCAGCCGAGGTTGAGACATTCAACGTAGGCGTACTCAGAGCCTTCCACGCATTATCCAGCCTGAGCCGCTTCTCGAGCGGAGTCTCCCTGCGCTTAGTCATCTTGCTTTTCAGCAGAGACGGCTGAAGGCGAAGGTTAAATCTGGGGCAATAAAGTACAGAAACTGTATCTTTAGACTTTGGTTACTAAGCAAATACATGATTCAATTATTCATTTTTATATGTTATTTAATATAAAAAAAAAGGTATCTAATCAAAATATACATATATTCGTTATATTAGAATAATAAAAATTTATCTAGTGTTTAGACTGTCATTCCTCTGATGATGTTTCATCCTGGCTCTGATCTGAAGCATTATCATCAATTAAATCACCTTCTCCAGTTTCTTGATTCTTTTTATTTTTAATTATTTGTTTAGAATCACCCTGTTCTACATTATCAACATCCCCAATAAAGAATGTTAAATTTTGTAATGCTCTAGCTCTTGATGCATCGGCATCTTCTTCGTCATCTGAATCTGATACAGCTAGACCTCTAGTTGGTTTTCTATGTCCTTTAGATTTCTTTTTTTTTTTTTGAGTCGCTTTACCACCTGCTAAACTTTCAGATTTATTAGTCATTTTAACTTGTTCAACTACATCTTTAAAATTACATTTATCACCACTAGATCCAGAACTAACTGCAAGCCATTCTAATCCATATAGTAAGTTTGCTGGTAATGAAGGTGGTGTACGCATAGCTAATGTCATTTGAGCCTTAATATGATGATTATTAAGAATTTGTTTAGTTCTAATATTGCTATATTCAGTTCCATCATATGGAGCACATGTTATAAAGCATAATGATTGTGGATCATCACCTAATGAATCTGGGACGTATAAGAAATCTGTACTAAATAACCATTTCATACTTAAATAGAAACTATCTTTACTCATATATGAACCTCCAGTAAAAGTAAATGTAGCAGCAGTAGTATAATCTTGCATAGGTCTAAAATGTACAACTTGTTTAAAACTATCATCTAATGCACCAGCAGAAACTAAAACACCTTCTTGCGCTCCAGCAAATGAAGAAGTAGCAACATATCTTAACTGATCCTGCCACAGTTTTCTATCTTTATTAACAGATCCAGCATACATTTTATTATAAGTTTTTTCAGGGAAAATTCTAAATCCTCCTTTTTGTCCTGCAAAAGCATAACCTTTATTATCTTGTATAGTACAATACAATTTTTTCATGTAGGTTCCTGATGTACCACCATCTAATTGAGTTGATGTTATTAAATGATTTCTAAATGTATTAATATTACAATAATAATCTTGTTTACCTGCACCAACTAGATTTGATGCTTGATCTACCCATCCTTGCCATTCCTTAGCAGCATTAGTACATATACTATCAGCGCCGCCCCATCCTTTATATGTTTGTATATCATCACATGAGTCACCTGATCCAAATAACATAGTATCAGTAACAGGACTCTTAGGATCTAATACGAATAACATAAGATTAACACCAGGATGAATATCAGTAACTGGTAATATACATTCAAGAGTATCAGGATAATACATACTCATCCAATTATAAAGAGATGCTGCTTTAAGCATTAATGGGTTACGTATTGCGCACCTATTTCTTAATAATTCATTTCTATAATCTACTAATATGTAAGTAAGTAGACTTACTCTCATTGTATCAGGAGAATCCTTAATAAGATTACCTACATTAATTAAAAATGCACCTTTTTCATTTCCACCTCCTTCTATAGGTTTACGTCCTCTTTTATTTTTTCTACCTAAAGGCATATCACTTGTGGTTGGATATTTTCCTTTTGTAACTTCCCAAACAGCATATCTAAAACCAGCTGGACATTTAAAATCACATTTTTTTAATTCAATTGTATTATCTAATGTTACGATATCACCATCAACTGAGGTTACCGGTAATGTAAGACCACTTCTTAATGGTAATGATTTCTTCCATTGTTCCCAATCCTCTGGATTTTCTAAAAATCTTCTAATAGCTATATTACCTACCATACGACGTGCTTTACTTGCACTACCATCTCCATGTATTTCATTATGAAAAGAATCTCTAAAATGTTTATCTGGAAGAATTACAGTAAGACCTATATTATCACTGACCATATCACTAGCACATATATCTATCATATCATCACCAAATTGATTATCTCTTTTATATAGATAGTCCCAAATTTTAGCACATTTTGGTTCTCTTTTATTCGCACCACCATTAAAATCTATAAATGAACTCATATTTATATTAGTAATATATATAATTAGTGAAAATATTCAATTATTCTAAATTACACTTGTTACATTAATATGAATAATATTAGTATTTATTGTTTTATATTTTATTATATATATATTTAATTATGGGGCAAGGAGGAGGAAGATCCGCCGCGGAAGGAGGTGATATATATAGCGCCATCCGGCCCAATTTAGTGGGAGGAAATTTAGATTCCTCCTGCATTACTATGCAAGGTGGTGAAGTTAGTGTAAATCCTAATGTCACTATAGAAGAATTATTAGTTGAAATGAGAAGTAAACCTAAAATGTTATCTGCAGGTTTAAAAAATCAATTAATTAGAAAAATTGGAGAAGCTGTAAAACGTTTGGGAGGTACTAATGTAAATACAAAAAGTCCTGAATCTATAATTGAAAGTATTAGAAAACAACTTCCTGATCCAAGTAGAGGTACTACGATTAGAGGAGATTCCAAAAAATTACATACAATATCTAGAGCAATTGCTAATGTATTTAATGAAACATTTACACCTGGTGATAAAATCAAAGTTATTAATATGAATCAATCATCAAATGAACTTATTAAAGATGTTTCTACTCATATTTATGGTATTTCTTGTGGAGTTAATTTAGAGTTTTATAAAGTATATGGAACTCTCAAAGTAATATTGGATAGATTAGATGCAACAAGTAGAGTTTTAAATAATATTATAGATAAGAAAGTAAGTGAAGCTAGACAAAGTGCTGATTCTGCTACATCTGCTAGATTAACCGAATTAGAAGATGCTGCTAGAATGGCTGATTCTAATGTACAGGATCTTGTAAATAGATTAAGAAATTTAATCGATATTTTAGCAAAAGATGAAGATAAAATTACATTAGAACTTGAAAAACATAAAGGAAGTTATGACCAACAAATTCAAATGTATGAAATGGACAGAGGTGATCAAACTGGTAATAATATAGCAAAAATGCTTTCATCTATAAATAATACAGCTGTTTTAAGTAATCAAGTAGCTGGTGCTTTAGATAAAGTTAATATGTCTCTATCTTCTTATAAAAATTATAGTGATGTTAATAAAATGGTATCTGATGTACAAAATAAAATAGCTAGATTATCACCATCTAGAGATGCAGATAAAATTGGTGATATGTATGTAGGTTTAGATCAATTAGCCTCTTTCTGGGGACAAAGAGAAAATATTAAAGGTGGCGCTCCATGCTGTGATAATACTGACTGTACTGCTAATACTGATTTAAAAGGTGGTCATAATGTTGTTATTAGGGGAGGAGATATTGATGTAGATAAACTAGATACTCGTGACTATGAATTAGATGCACGAAGAAAACGAGTAGAAGCTAGTGTAGATATGTTTGCTGCTAAGTTGAATTCAGATATAGATAATTTTGTAAAATTAGTTGATCAGTCATCATATGCATTAGGTAAAACAACATATAATACTAGAAAGCTAGAATTACTTTTAGACAGAATGGCTGTATTGCAATTATTAAGAGATAGAAGTACATATTTAACATTATCAGGTTATTATACTGATACTGCTGCAGATGAATTAAGAAATACATTTAAAATTAGATTAGCTGAATTAGTAGACTTATTAAAAGATTTTGGAACATCATATTCAGTAGTAAGAACTGAGATGCATGGTTTAGTTAATGTAGTAGATTCTATTAAGAAAAATATAGATTTCTTTTCTGATGTATTAAAATCACTTTTATTAGGAGTTGATAAGACAAATGTACAAAACATGGTAGATAATATACCTATAACTATTATGAGTGTATCTAATGCTACAAATAGATTAAAACATGCATTACATGTTTCTAATATGCGTAGATTAATTAAACAAAGTTCTTCTGATATAGCATATTATTCTCAAAATTATTCTGCAATATTAGGTAGAGCTATAGCTAACAGGAGAGCTGAAATATTAAGGGAAGAACGTTTATTATTAGGACAGTCAGTAATAGAAAAACCTGGATGCGATGATGACTCAAGTAATGAAGGAGATGATCTTCAATCGTATGCAGATATGGCAGAAGATTTATATGATACTTCTGATTGGAAGGATAAAGGACCTACTTTCTGGTACTCGGATGTTTATAATTATATAAAAGAAATAGATATTACAGGAGGTAATGAAACTGATAACGCAAAAAATAAAATATTAAAGGAAAACTTAAAAAATTACTGGGGAGGTCTTGATTTTACCGAAGCCGATAATGCGGGAGGTATATATGTAGGTAAACTGAAAACTGCTTCTACTACAAATTGGGTAGTAACAGAAAAAGGATGTGCTGCTGGTGATCATAGAACTAGAGCATTGCTTTTTTCATTGGGTTTATCTGATGATGCTACTTCAGGATTAACTAAAAAGATAGGAGATAAATTTAATACAAGTAGAAGAGATAATTTATCAAAAATGAATGAAGAAATAAAAAATGAATATAGAGCAAAACATAGATTATACAAAGCATTAGAATCATTAGATTTAATATTATCAACATTTACAAAAGAAATGACAGGTGATGTAGATTTATTAAAGGAAATAAAGAAATACTTGGATGATACTAAATCATATGCCAAATGGTTTACAGATTATACTGGTGATATGTTAGCTCAGGTATTTGAATCTATGCCTTGTTATATTAATCAAAAATCTGATGATTTTACACCAGATGGATGGATACCAGTTTCTCAAACAAAGGGTGGTGAGGTACAAAATATAACAACTCTAGTTAATAATGGTAAATGGTATGACAAAGATAAAATAAATATATCAGATATATCTAATGATTGCTTTGATCATACATTAGGAACTATGTTAGGAACTCCAGAATATTCTAATATTAAAATAACTTCTCATTATTATGAAGATATTATTAATAAAATTAAGAAAAATCCAGAAAGTCGTTTATGCTATGGTAAAGCTACTGGAGTTGTTGATTTAAGACATTCAGCTACTGTAAGAAAACATATAGAGGAATTCTATAATAATTTCCAGGCTATGAAGAATATATTCCATTCATTTATTGTTATGTATAATAGATTATCTGAAAAACATAACAAACCAATATCAGTTATGACACCCTCTCAAATTTATTATGTTTTCTTATCATATGTTAAACAATCTGCTTTAGCACGTAGAAAAACAGATGAAGATAGTGATGGTGGTTTACCAGGTATTCCACAACGTACTACTTATGAAACTAGATTATTTGGTTTAATATTACCAGCTTATGCTGGACAAACAGATGATGGTGATTTTAGATTAGCAGAGGAGGCTGCTAATGCTGCTGCTGTGAATCCAAGTCAGAAATTTGCGCCAGATGTGGTTTCAGTAGGAGTCGAAGCAGATGCAGAAAAGAAAGTCTGGAGTGAGAAAACATCCTACGCATCCGCTACAGTAGGTACATATGCTAGAAAATATGGTCAATATTATGAAAGTGTATATGAATGTGAAGATAAGTTATGGGCATTAGGTATGAAATCCATTGTTGCAAGTATCCTATCAGTAGTTGGTTTATTCCAAATCACAGTTCATCCTGTTAATATGGGTACTATGCGATCTATTAGAACTATTATTGGGGGTGCTCAAACTCAAGACTTTTCAGAAATGGAAACACCTCATATTTCAGCTGATGCAATTGCTCTATACTATTATTTACCAAATATTGTTAAGTTTTATCAAAGATTATTTACCAAATACAATGATAAACAAGAAGATGTAGATTGGAAGAGAACACAAGAAGACCAAGAAGATGATGATGAACCAGAGTATAAGACTAAAGAAGAATATCTAAAACAACCAAGATTGAAATTAGATTTACCTTTAGATATGTCTGGATCATATGGAAGATTAATACAAATATGTTATAATAGTGGAGATATTTTAAGTGATAATGATATGAAACAAGTTATTATAGAATGTAATAAGTTATATAATATTAATAAATCACAGGATGATACAATTCTATATACAGTAAATGGATTAGTAAGAGATATTAATAGAAGGTTTAATATGATAGATATTAGAGATTGGGATAGATATCAAAAGAATATACTTAGTGATAGATTTAAAACTAAGGAATTCGCAAGCTTTGAAGACATGCTTAAAGATGATGGTGGAGATATATCAGCTCTTAAAGATAAGACAGGATCTATGCCTTTCGAAGGTGAAGTACAAGGTATTACTGATAATGCTGTATTAGATAATATAATTACTCCGTCTGATGCATTAGGAGAATCTGGTTTATTTAATACTCTTACACCTAATATACAAAATACAGATACAGCAAAACAATACCTAGAAAAAACTTATGATTTAAGATATAAAATAGATTCACAACTTTATATGTATAAAAATCTTCGTGATTTTAGAACAATGTTAGATAATATTTTTGAAGAGACATTAGTATCTGGAGGAGAGAATACAGATATAAGAACTATGACTTATGAGCAATGGTCACAAAATACTTTACAAAAGAAAATAGAAGATGTTAAAATATCAGTTAAAGGTTTATCTAATAATACAGAAAAATATAAATTAGTATATGATATATGTAATGCAGGTATCGATGTAAAAGATACAAAAAATATTAAAAATGAATTTTCTGCATTTATGTTAGGAGAAACATGTTTTACTCCTTTATGGTCAGCTAATTCATCATTAAAAATATTAAAAGTACTATTAGAACAAATTACATATTTTAGTGGACAAGGATTTTTAAAACAAAAAGAAAATGAACAAATAACTAAAGATGATGAAAAAAAATTAAATATGGGTAATGGTCTAATTGCTAGATTGTTAGTAGGATTATTAACATTAAGAAGATCTAAAGGAGGAATGTCAGCAGAATCTTTTGCTAAGTCAGTTGGTATAACCAATATGAGAGCTGATATAGCGGCTACTGGTAGTTCTAGTATAAGTACAACTTTACAGTCATTCGGTATAACTTTAAAGACAAATACACCACTAATAAGTTTAAGTCCTGCTACAGATTCTATTACAATTTATGCGATATTAATTAAATGTCTTTTAAATGATAAACCTGAAATTTTTAATAGTGTATCCTGTGATAATAATGTAAAAATAAGTGGAGATATTGAATCTTTATATGGAGATAAATTATATGAAGCTGGAGTTAATGAAGCTGGTAGAGCTGGAGGAAATGATGCTCCTAGAATATCAGGTTTAATTAAAATACTTAATGATGCATTTAGAGCATTTAATCAAGGTGCTATATTAGATATATGTATTAAAACAGCTAATAGTTTAGTTAATGTTATAGGAAATGGTAGTACAGTATCTGTATCTGATGGTAGTTTGGGAATTAGTATTAGTAATATATTAACATATATTAGTAGAGCTATAGCTATAGCTAGAGAATCAATTTCTATGTATAAAGATGAAATATCAACCGAAGTTTATAGAAAACTAATGAGTGAAAAAAATCCATATGGTATTTACAATTTAGATAAATTATATAGAGCTATTGCTAATAATACGACAATAGGAGATGTAATTAAGATTGATTCAGAAGTAAATTTAGTAAATGAAGTTATATCTAATGCCATAAATAGCTTAAGAAGGCAATCATTATGTAGTAATATTCAACATTTATCTGTAACAATGGCGTCTTTATCCAATAAATATGAATTATATGATACTCCAAGTACTCTAACAAATACATTCTTATCAACACTAATACCTATGACAACTGCCAGTTTAGAAACTGCTAATAATATACCCTATACATCCCTACCTTTATATCAACAAACAGTATTAAGATCTCCTGATGAGAGAGCTCCTAGAAAATATACAGATAGTGCATTTATAATTGATGGACTTAATAATGGATGTTATAAAGAATTAATTCCACAACTTAATTATGGAATAAGAGCATTATTAATGTCATTCTTTGATGGTGCACAAGGAAAGATTTATCATGGTATTATGGAAAAAGTACTAAGTACTCCATTATCTACTAATATAAATAATCCATCTACAGCATATCCAGATATGTTTACTACTGCTTTAAATTCAGCCAGTTCAAATATAACAGGAACTACTGGAACAAGTAAATCTGGTGTACAGTTTGCTATTCCTAATGATACAGCATTATTAACATATAGTAATGCTATTTTAATTAACACAATATATAGTAAAGTAACAGAAAGAACACAAGCTCCAGCATTTATGTATATGTCATTTGCTGATCTTAAAAATTCATCACTTATAGAGGCATATAGATTAAAATTACCTATGTTAAAAGCTCATTTTACAAACTTAGCAGATAAAGCAATGTTAAATAAAGCTCTATTATCTAAAGTATTTGGTAATAGAGAGTCTAAAAAGCGAGCATTTAGTAAATGTATACCTGTAACAAGAGCATATGGTAATCCTCTTACAAGTACGAGTTATACAGTTTTACGTGATAGTAATATTATAAAGGATCTTGGTCTAATTGATGTTAAAATAGATGCCTCTGTATCTGTTTCTAATTTAACTAGTTACTTAGCTATATTATCTGCTCCAATGTATGGAAATATGATGGTACAAGGTTTCCCAACAACATTAGGAAATGGTGGTAGATATGTAGAAAAGGTATCATTAACTGCTAAATATGATTTACTAGGACAGGATGGAATAGGAAGAGGAATTATATCAGATATAGATTTCTATGAAACATATGATTCTTCTACTAAAATTAATTACTTTTCACAGATATATAATAATATCCACAATACATGTAAAAGTTTAGCTGATATTTGTGGAGATTTATCAAAAGAAATTATAGGTGATAATGTATTTATGGAATTTCCTAGTAATAAAGAAGAGGGTAAATGGTGTCCATTATCAGTATTAGTTGCATATCAAACCGGTACTAATCCAACCGGAACAGGTCCTGATCCATATGGATGTTTATATAGTTTATTAAATAGAGTAGGTGATATCAGTTTTAAATTACAATATGGTGCTAGACATATATTATATACTAATTCTAATGATGTTCATAGTCAGAAATACTTAGTAGGACCTTATAATTGTCTAAAGGCATATGGTACTAGTGGAAAAGTAAAAATTGATCAGAGTAAATATGATAATCTCATAAAGACTATGATAGGATTAACTAGATTTAATCATAGTATATTATCAGAATCTAATAAAGTATATAGTATAAATCCATCAAATAAACTAACTGGTGGTGCTGTTGACTCAATTGTGAAAACAATGTCATTATCTGAAATATCCAATCCATATGCATCAGTATTAAATATATCAAGTGAGGCGGTTAATTCTTGTCAAATTATGGATAATCTTTATAAATTATTTGCTAGTATATTAAAATCTAGAAGTTATTCAGAATATCCATGTGATAAACAAACTTTCTATAGATATAGCACATATACATCTCTAAGAGGTATGTGTGATCAATTATTAATGGGCAGTGCAAATAATGATACTACTATATTAGATAACATATTAGGTGTAGAAACAGGTTCTAATAATTATTTAGATGAAATACCTAAAAAAGGTGGTTTCTTTGAAACTATTGGAAGTTATAAAGATATATTATTAAGATTAAATGGTACTAATAGTAAAACAGATAATGGTAATACTATGGTAGGTAAAATAATGATGACAGACTATAATGATATGATAAATACAGTTTCGACTAAGAGTTACTTAGATTCTATTTTAGAAAGGATTGATGATGCCAGGAAAGCTGAAGGAAATGACTCTAAGGTTACTTACGCTAAGATTAGGAATGAGATCCTTAATAATCCATCTATAATAGCAATAATAAACGCAGAAGATGAATTGTCGAATCCTTTTTATACAAAAAGTGGAGTTAATGTTTGTTCAGTCTGGCCTTTTGCTCAAGGACCTCAGGATTCCTGGTTAGCTAATTCTGGATATAGTAGAAAGAATAAATTTGTTACTATTGACGATGATGGTGAACCTTGGATTAGTAAAGCATGGAACATAGATGGGATTATAAATAAGACAGCTAAATGGGATAGTGGCAGTATACGTAATTGCGGCGCACTATTCAGTACATTTAATAAGTTGTTAGTATTATTATCATATGTTAGTAATGCAATGGAAGATGATCTTAAGCCTGAAGAGAAACAAAGAATGGATACAGTAACTGCGACACAGCAACTTTTAGAAGATACAATATTATCTATGTTAAAACTTTCTATTACTGTTAATTATATTACATCAAACAGATTTAGTAGTTTAGATAATAATAGTAAAGAAGTATTAATAGAAGCATTTAATAGATATAGAACTGCATTCACTAGACATATATATGGTACTTTTACTTCAATGTCTGATGAATTAAAGACTAAACTTAAAATAGGTAAGACATATCAACCTACACCATTTTCTAGTACAGATTCATACAATCAAGTTGATAGTCCTCAACCTCTATTAGACTTAATACAAGCAATTGGTAAACTTGTTAAAAAAGATGGTGAGGAATTTACAGATATTAAAACTCAAGGTGATATATCTCCTATATGGAAGGATATGGCAAATATAGGTATATTCTTTGGTCAAATAAGTAAGGAATATTGTAGGGAGAGCTCTGAATTAAAGTTGTATACATATATAAAAAATAAAGATATCGATGGACTGGTGGGTGATAAGCAGAAAGAAGGTTTATATCCTAAAGAAAATGCATACAAATATAATATAGAGGAATCTGTATCGTATATAGAAGAAGGTGGTATGAATACACCTACTTCTGGTCCTAATGTTATGGCTGCTAATGTAATACAAAGATTATTTCAAGCAGTACAGTACTTCTATGCAGCAAATCAGAATGGTGCAACTGCTCAGATATATAAAGTAGAAAGTATATTACATCAAGATGTTGATAGAATACCATCTGATGTTAACATCCCAACAGTAGGTATTGCTAGAATTATTTCAGGATTAATTATACAATGGTCCATTGTAGCATGTAACGTTGAATCTGGTGTGGGCATGGATCAGGTGCCTCGCGACCCTTCTATTAAGTTCAATAAAGCTAAGTTAGTTGCATTAATTAATTTAGAACGTGCATTATATTGTATGATATTATGTATTGAGTTATTAAGAGGATTTTCTAATAATAGTTCTGGAGCTTCTGGATTTAAAGATGGTGTTCAATGTGGTTCATCTACAGTTACAGGTATGAAAAGACTTGTATCAACATATGTTTATATGTTTTATATGCATTTATTATTTATAACGTCTGATATTAATATATTTAATTTATCTGATCAACAAAGTAAAATTAATTATCCTAAAAGACCAGGTTATGATTTAAGTTGGTTTTCACTTGAAACTGTACCAAGAAACATACCAGCAGAGTATAGTCCTGATGATAAGAATAGAAGTGATGTATTAACATGTAGATATAATCCATATGTAGAAGATCATTATGCTTTCTCTACAGTTTATGATGCAGCTAAAATCGACTCAAAATTTCCTAAAGAAATTCCTACAATGACTGCTTTATTACAATTAACACAGTGGATGAAGAGAGAAATTATGCCAAAAACAAAATGGACATCATTTATTAAATTATTACAGAAAACTACTGTACAAGTAAGAGAAGTTATTAATACAAATAAAGATAGAATTAGTATAGATGGAGCGTCGAACTTAGTTGGTAGACCTGGTTATGCTCTTCAATTAACCGGGGGAGTTAATGATCAGATAGACGAGCACTCACATGAAGGCATACCACAGCCTGGATTGTTTTATCGTGGAGCACTACCACCAGATAAATGGATACCAGCAGAATACTTTATGGAACAAATTAGACCCACCTGGTTTACTCAATGGCCTACTAGATATGGAGGAGGTACTGTAAATAGTGCTACAGAGTATTATGGACCTGGTGTACCAGCTAACAAATTACCCCAAAGCGAAAGACAAGTGGCAATATGGAATAATATAAAGAATATAAAAGATACTGAAAACTGGATGTGTCATGATAAATGGGATGAAGAAAGAAATATCAGTAATACCGCTGTTGATGCTGGTCCGGCGGGACCTCACACATTCTTAGATGCTAAGGGATTAACTAACTTACTAGATGGTAAGACACCTAGTTATGTTGCTGCTGGAACTGCTCCGGCTGTATATACTGGTGGTGCTAAAGGTAGTAAAGTATATTATAGTAACTTGGTAAAGACTGCAGCAACTGCGGGTGCTACTCCTCCAAATGAAATGGATTGGTATGATACTATACCAAATTATAATACCATTCCACCTACATTACATGATAATTGTAAAACAATATTAAGTAATGAAGATGATTCATATGAATTACATTTACTAAAGGCATCAGGTAACACAACAGTTTCTTGTACGGATTTAAGTATTGATACCATATCAACTATATTAAATGATGATATAGATACTAGTGATATCGGAACAGCAGAGGATGTAGGTAAAACTTTAGAAAGAATATTTATAGGTAATATGAAATATGTAGCTGCTGCCAGTGCAGGTGCAGATATAGCTACTATAGAAGGTGATTTAAAAATGTCATTAGCAGCTGATGGTGATAAAAACTTCTATGCTGGGTTTGCTCTTAGATTATTATTTGGATTACAGGCGAATGGTATAGCAGAGTGGTTTAAACAAGCTAGTAAACCAATGGCTGCTCCTCCTGGAGCAACATGGACAAATCTAGCAACAGCTGTTCCTGAGGTGATACAAAAGTATGGTAGTGATATAGGAGCTACTGGTATACCAGAAGGATCTATATTTGAATCAAATGGTAATGAACTTTTAAATCTAGTATGTAATTCTTTCAGTTCTGCTCTTAATGTAGGTAATTTAATAAAAGTTGATTCTTTAGCTGATTTAAAGAAAGCTATTTCAACATCATCAGGAAACCTAACGAAAGGCGTTAAAGCAGATAATACGGTAACAGGACCAGGGTGGGCTAGGACAAGTGACTTAGGAGCTAATAATATTCAAAATACATTAATGAAAGGAACTAATTTAATTACTGGAGGATTTAGTAAATTTAAAGATTATAGAACAACGTCAGTTACTCCTATCTATAATCCATATGTAGCAGCTGTTATTAGAATGAGTAAACCAGAATACAAATCTAAAAGAGAAGATAATCTTAAAAAATTTTCTGAAATACTAACTAATCATATAAGAACAAGAATAAGTATCTCTTCAGTTACCAGTTTAGAAAAAGATGCGCTTAAAAAATTCTTAGAGGTTCTTAAAAATAGATTTACAAAAGAAATTAACGTTACTACTGTAACCTCTAATGTACCAGCCGGACAAAGACCTACAATGTATGGTGGTGATGATTCTATAAATAAACGTACAGTTGCTAATGAAAGAAGAGAAAACATAATGAAAATAATTAAAAATGGTATTAAGGAAACTATGACTAAAGCACTGTCTACTGCAGAAACTAAATGGGCTCCTCAAATAGCAACAATTAAACCAGCAGTAAAAAATACAATAGATAAACCTCCGGAGACGGATGATGATAAGAAGGGAGGTTTTGGTAATCATAATAGTCTCTTCAATTTACCGAAACAAGAATTTAATCCTATTAAATCCTTGTTTAAAATTAAAGGAGGTAATTTACATGACTGTATATGTGGTACTGGACAATCATTAAGAACTCTTATATATGAATCAGGTAAAGGTGAGTATCAAGATTCTTTCTATATTACTGATTTACAATCAAATATGGCTAATCTTTCAGAATTAATACAATCTAGATCATTTTCAGAGACTATGGATATTACTACTAGTTCATTAGTAACTGATATACGTCAAGAATGTTTAACAAGGTCTATATCTAATGTTGATAATAAATTAGTTCAAGGAATGATAATATTCAATGAATTAAATGTTAATCCTATCAATGTACACTCAATGCAACGATTTATACCATTTGCTAATATTTATAATTATTCTCAATCATTTGATAACTTTATGTTTAATACTTTTAATATACCATTAACAAATAGTAGAAATGTATTTAAAAATATGGATGAATTAGATTTATATGATATACTAAATGAAAAAGGTAGTAATGGAAGTATACAAGTTAATGTTAAGAAAGACTATGATACTATAGTTTCATTAACAATGATTAAAATGCTTGCCAATCCATATATAAATATTGAGGCGTCAGAATATGGTATATGTAGTGATGCAAATGCTGCAATTTATGGACCTGTATGTAGGATATTAAGAGGACATGGTGGTTTAGGTATGGGTACACCTAAATTCTTATCTGATAATGTACTTAATAAAGCATTATTAGGATCTATGTATGTTGGTACTAAATTAGGAGAAACTAGAGGTTCCAATATAAGATATGCAACTGATAGAGGCGATGTAAGTGGACAATATAGTTTAAGTGGAGGTGCTGAAGAGGAATCAAAAGGTACTGATGATGCTTTAGCTTATGGAATAGATGGTTATTTCCAAGATGCTCAGGTAAATATACCATATGATTTAAGAACTGGTTCTAGTGATGGTAGTCCAGAAATCATGGATGTTATTAGTTGGTATTCTACTAAGAATAGAACAGTATTAAGTTCTAATTTAAGAGATGTATTCCCAGGTTCCACAAGTAAGATTATGAACTTTAGACAGGAAGGCTATGAACGATTTAATACTCAACTAATCAGAAATGTTATCTTTATATCTAATTTACAACGTGTAATGAGAATGACTATTAATAAATGGATGACTAAATTATACAAATTAGTACAAGTATCTAATAGAGCAGTAATTGCTGAAGTTACTGAACGTAGACCAGGTGAAGAGTTAGGACCTGGTGCTGATGAAGATTACGATGTACCAACTTGGATGTGATCTAGTTATCAATTAATATAAATCATTTATTCTATACTTTTTTTGTAATATATGCAGGTAATTGGTTTTATTAATATAGGAGCGATATGTTGGTTTAATTCAATGTTACAATTAATAATATCATCAAAATATATTATTAAAAGTATTTTGGATGATGAGGAAGAACAAAATAATTTATTAAAAGAGTTTCAAATTTTTCTAAGGAACTATACATCTAATAATTTATCACAAAATGATTCCGTTAAATTACTTCGTATTTTTCTACTAGAGGTTAAAGAAAAACATCCTAGTTCGGTTTTAAATTCTTTAGCACAACAAAGTGCCTCTGAAGGTATGACATTTTTTTTAGATATGTTAAATAGTAAACATTTAAATAAAATACTAACTCATGTAACAAAAGAATCTATAGTATGTAAACAAACGAAAGAAATAATATCCTCAAAAAAAAATATTAATAACCAATTTATGTTGTTTGATACTAATGATTTGATTAAAAGAGGACTACCAGATGCATTATTATGTTCTCAAGATAATTTAGAAGAAGATTTTATTCCAGAAGATCATACTAAAGATGCTAATAAGCAATATAAGAGAGTATATATCTTAAAGTATATACCTGAAGTTATTATTATATCACTAAATAAATATATACAAAAAAATAATGTAGTATTACCAGATTCATTTAAAATACCTCATATTAATGGTTCAGATATGGTATATATTAAAAAAGCAGAAGTAGATCATTTAGGTTCATTAGGTGGTGGTCATTATATAGGTAGAGCTTTAAGAGAAGATAAGGTATTTTTGTTTAATGATGTCAATTATTCAGAATCTCAGTTAAAGACTAATAAAAATACTTATATTACTCTATATGAATTGAAATAATATTAACTAACATAGGATAAATAAATGAATATGGCTCATATTAATTTAACCAACGATTCTAAAGCTACAGTTTCTTTACTTTATTGACGCATCGATTAGTTACAACTAGATCAACTACAACTAGACTACAAGAATCTCAATGGAGCAGCTAAGGGCAGCCTGTACTGTATCGGATCTCAGTCGAGTCATCGATAGGTATGGTCCTCAGATTCGCGAGATGCTCAGGTCAGAGGAGAATCTCGAGGTAATTGAGGAGTTCAAGCATCTACTCATGAAGAAGCGAGAGATGATGGATCCAATGTCTCAGGACAGGACCTATGGGAAGCTACTGTATGTCCGTAAGCAGATGATTACATCAGGAGTGAAGGGTTCTCAGCTCTCAAAGGTGAATGGAGAGATTAAGATGTATTACCGGGAGCTGCAGACGGACAATGAGTATATTGTATACTCCAAGGTAATTGATGCCCTTCAGAAGCTTCTTCCATCAGTAGGTGGTAAGATGGGAAGCAACCGTGCTCGACGTGCATTCAACTCTGGAGATATTGTTCAGCATGATCGTGTTGCTATCGCAGATGCCGCACGTGACCAGCATGGCAACGCAGCTGGAGCTCGTAGCGGCTACGCACGACCATATGCTCTGCGAGATCGTGGAGCCAAGGTTGTCATTCTTCAGTGCTATGAGCAGGCTGGATTTGGTAGGGATGCCAAGTTCGTACGAGTTCTTCGTGATCTTGGATTCACGGTAGAGCATAATATTTCACGGATGCCATCAGCACATGAGCTTGATCGTACACTTGAGAATGCTCATCTTCTGATTCATATCTGCGGAGCATCTAGTGAGGAGTCCTGGAGCTCAGGAATTGAGCTTTCTACACAGCATTGTGAGATTATTGTTAGGCATTGGAAGAATGGTCTCAACCTTGATCTTGAGTGTGATAACACTCCATTCAATGCCGATACAAACAAGCTACTTCGAATGATGCATGGAGATTCCTCATTCACATTCAGTGATGGGCTTCGACGTGATGTTGGAACCCCTGGCACACCTTACTATGGATGTAACACTGTTACTTCTCGTGACATTGATTCAGCTCGTAGTCGAGGTGGTATTGTTGCCGGTCATCTAGCATTCTGTAACATTCAGAACATGTATGAGGGTGAGACTATCTCTGCAACAGATGAGGCTCGAGCACTTCAGCATGGATTTACTCCAGTGCTGTTTACCAAGACTGGAAAGCTCACCATGATTGCACGTAAGTCCATGGATGGATGTGGTAAGGTACTCGTTACTGGCAATTTCACATGGCTCTTCTCTGGTCGAGGTGATCTGAAGGCAGGTCAGGAGCTTGCCATGAGGAACCTGTATCCATGGCTTATTGTTGCAGATGACCATGAGGTAGAGGAGGAGCCTGTACCAGAGTGTGAGGGTGAGCCTTTCAAGGGAGTGTGTTCCATTCTCTTTGAGGAGGACGTATCAGTGGCTTTCCTCGTTCTTGAGCCAGTCAAGGATCTGGTAACAAACATGAGTGACTATTCACTCAACAACCCACTTGCTCGTGGTTGGTACAACAAGCATATTATGGGCAACCAGACAGTTGGTGTTAAGCTTGCTCATGATTTCACAGCACAGGGTGTTGATCCATACACTCGTCGAACTGTTCTTGGCTATCTGCCTCTTGTTCCTCTTTCATCGGAGACAAACAGGAGGACATTTGGCAAGATGTGCTGCAAGTATCTCGGTCTTGGCAAGGGACTTTATGTCCAGTATGCAACAATGATGGTTGCTGTCTTTGAGGAGAAGATTGATGAGGATCCAGATTCTCATGATGCGATTATGTGGATGCTCAAGCAGTGTATGGATCATCTTACTTACGTACCAGAGCTATGTCGTGAGGATCCTGATCCACCAAAGCTACCACTGAAGGATGGTCTTAATGGTGATCTTGAGAGGATCTCACTTGGTGGTGACGATGGAATGCCTGTGAGTGATGTATTCCATTATATGACATCAATCCGTCTGTGTATGATGATGTTTCCAAACAACAAGGATATGTATTTCAATGTTCTTCGGAAGATTGTCACATATCACCTTCTTGGGATGTATCGTGATGAGAGCAAGCGTCCCAAGTGGGAGTCTCTTGAGTCTGTCAACATGATGACACTACTTGGACGTGGACCTCTATCTGCTTATATTGGACGTACTCTGCGTACGGTAGAGCGGGAGAGTCTATTCTCCGAGATTGAGATTCACGCACTTGCAGTCGTGACTCGTGGAATTGCTGTTCATGATTGGCAGCATCGTCCAGAGACACAGACTAAGATGCTACTCGAGAAGGACAAGAACTTCAACTCAATCTGGAAGGGTAAGGATGTGGTCATGTGTCCACAGGAGCAGCTGAAGATGCAGTATCTGACAGAGGATATTGAGAGTAAGATCCCAGATTTTCTTCATGGGCTGTCAATTATCTGTACTGCATATGAGAGGAAGGCAGATCAGATCCGTGATATTGCTCATGACACTCCATATACTCGAATGATGAGCAAGACCACTGAGATTCTGACGATTGTGGATGATTATATCAAGATCACCGAACTAGAGAAGAAGAAGGAGTGGAATGTTATCGAGGACATGATTGCTGAGACACGCAAGTCAAAGGAGCAGAAGGAGAAGGAGCTGCGTGAGAAGGCAGCATATGAGAAGAAGTGGGCAGATGATGCAGTAAGGAGGAAGATTCTGTGGGATGCAACACCACGTGGTGTTCCTTACTTTCCATATTATACTCCTGAGGAGTGGCAGGAGCGTATCGTCAAGCCACATTGGTTTCTCCGCTCTGGTCAGGTACCAGGTGATGTGAATGTTAGCCCAGATGGAACATGGGTGAGCATGGATCCTCCACTCAACGAGCCGAACTACTGAGTACAAGGTGAGAAAATAATAAAAAAAAGTTTTTTTTACAATATTAAATAACTTAATATATGAAGATATTATACGGAGGTTTAATATGTATATTAATATTTAGTATTTTTGTTATAATTAAATTTTATATAGAAGAGAATAATATAAAGCATAAATTAACTTATAAGTCATGTACTAATATTAAAAATCCAATAGGACATTGTAATGATATAAATAGTGGGGATTGTATAGATACATTGAAAAAAAATAATATCATATCATAATATAATCTATGTCAATTCTTATTACTATATGTATATTTATATCAATTTTATTTATTATATTTTTTATAATTGGTATTCTAGAAAAACATGTTATTAAATTCCAAGATAAAAAAATAAGAAATTATAACTATACAATTGGTAAAAAACTTAATGGTACTGATACGGATATAATAGATAACACTTATACTCCAACATTTGAAACATGTGCTAAATTTTTAGGTGCATCTAAAGTTCCAGCTATTGCTAATTATAGTAAGTTTAATAAACATTGTGTATTATATAAATTAAATGATGAACCTAATATATCAACATTATTTAATAATAAATGGATCAATAATAAAATATTTAGAACAAGTGATGCATCTACCGATATAAATGTTAATGATATTAATGAATGTAAAAAAATACATTCATTATATAATTCAGATTTTACTACATATAATAATAAAAATAAATTATGTTCATTAAATACATTTCCAGATTCTCAGTTTGAAAATTATGTAATAATTCCTGACGATTTATCAATAAATACTCCTTATGATTTTACAAAAGCAAAATCTAATAAGGGATATATCATTAACCCAGATTCAACACTAAAGACTTTAAAGACAAAATATAAATACAATGATTTATCAAAACCAGAAATTAATAGTATAGATGACTGTGCAGAATATTTATTAGAAAAACAAAACTATGAATTATTGTTTGATAAAACATATAAAAATGTACCATTTTTAGCACAATATGATGCTAATAATTGTGATCTGTATAAATATTGGGGAGATGCTAATCCGATATATACTGACAATACTAATACATATAAGTTAAATAATAAAATTACTAATGTTCAATTAAGAGATAATGATATAGTAACTACTGTTGATGGTAAACAACAGATTGATCCATTATGTACGCTCGTACAAGGTTTAAAAAATGTCAATCAATGTATGACAGTTCCTACTGGCGATAAAACATATGTAGTATGGACTGGTGTAAGTAAGGGTAATAAGTGTTATATATGTAATTTTCCAAAATCAAATGGTAGTCTTATATTTAATAATAGTAGTACTCATCTCTAATATATATATGGAATCTCTTATATTAATTTGTTTATCTATTTTAATTATATGTGTAATATTTGGAGTAATATCGATTTTATTAGGAAGTAAATGCACTCCTGGAGATACTTTATGTGATAATAATATTGCTAGTTATAAAAATAATATTTATAATAATAAATGGTTAAATAATAATAGTTATATAAAAGAGTATCCATATGATACCTCTAGATATTTTATGTTAAGAGGTAAGAAGGATTTTAGTACACTACCAGAAACATCTACATATCAACCTATAATTGATAGTATAGATAATTGTGCTAATTATTTATCACTTCAAACAGATGATAATAATTATTTTATAGAATCAAATGGATCTAATAGTAATAACTTAACATGTAATATTAAACATATAGACTATGATAGTGATATTAGAGGTAATAAAATTAATAATAACAATGATATGATAACTATTATAAATGGTGTTAATTCAAACGATACATATTTTTATAAAGGAATGATAGATTATTCATTATTAACTAATAATGGTGATATATGTATAAATAATTACAATAGATGTATGAGAGATATAAATACAGGAAAATGTAACGATTATAAAATAGATCGTATTACTCCACAAGCATGTACGTTAGATAATACTAAGCCTAATGCTGCTTCTGATTTATGTAACAGATATGCATGTTATAAAAATTATGGTGATGATAGTAGTATCGAATATAATAAATGTATCAATGTCAATAACAATATGCCATGTGGAAATTTTGTTAAAGATGACAAATATACAACAAAAGATGTAGTAGCATGCGCCCAACGTATGAAGGATAAAAATATGGATATGGCTACATTTAATAAAGCTGCCCCTCCCAATACTAATAATTGTTATTATAGAAATTTTCCATCTGGTAATCCATATAATTATTTAATTTTTAGAAAGTAGAGTTATATTATAACATGTTACATATTCATATTCTATAAGAGAATTATTTTCACATAATTCTATTATTAATAGACATAATGTTACCCATAATAATCTATAAATATGTATAATATTTGGTATTTCATCTTTTAACTTATCTATGATTATTATAAACATTTTAGATATAATAAATATTTTTAGGATATTATAAATCATAATTATACAATATAGTATAGTTTTTTCCATTTATATTTTATATTTCTAACTAAATAGTATATTTCACATATTAGATATTAAATCCTCTGCCACTACGGCTGCTGCTAAACCTTCTTTCTCATGTGTTTGTCTCTTTTTGTCACTAGTTTTTTCTTGCATAGCATCATGTAGACATTTTTCTTTAGCTGTATCATCATTTTTAAATTGTTCTAAGCACATTTTCTTATTTTCCTCAAAATTATCATCAGTTTTTTTTGACTGACCTTTAAAATATTTCCATATAAAATACCAAAATAGTACTGATAATATGATGGCTCCTATTATGATAATAAAAATAAGAGCTATTCCAAGTCCAGCATCACCATTTGTATCTGTATTACTATTATTCATTATATTAATTATATTAATTATCTAAAAAAAAAATAACTGAATCTAGCTATCAATAATTTAACCAACGATTCTAAAGCTACAGTTTCTTTACTTTACTTCGATTTTGAAGTCTATTTCTTCAGCTGATAACCTAGGTGAGATGGCAGCTAGAGGGGGTCTATCATGGAATGATGTGCCTAGACCAAGATCAAAGAAATTACCGTGTCGGTATTTCAATGGCAAAAAAGGCAGCTGTATACATGGTGATAACTGTGAATATGCTCATGTAAGTACAAAGAAAAAAGAAGTATGCAAATATTACAACGGCAAAAAAGGCAGTTGTATGCATGGTAATACCTGTAAGTATTTACATGAAAATACTCAACGGATGCAAACATCTTCTGAAGATACTATAAAACTTCAGAAAGACAATACTACAATGTCATATATTGCTATGATCAACAATATGACTGTTTTCATGATGTTGTTCAGAGAAAATCTGATTGAGAAATTGAAAACTCGTATGGCTGGTTTAAATACAATCTACAAGAATTGTATTGATTCTGCAAGTAAAGCAGAAGAATATTTACTGATGATTGTAGATTGTCTACATAAGTCTGATACTCTTAACCAGAAAGCTAAGGATGGAGGATTTTCAAATATACAAGAATTGATTGAAACAGTTTTTCCTAAACTGTATACTTGTATGGATCCATTGCTCTGGAAAGAACAACAGTTGACTCATATGGATGATAAGACTTCGATTATAAGTCTCATTACCATAATCATCAGTTTCAGACCAATTCCACATATTGGTGTTCTTCAGATTAACCCAATTACTAGACAGGGAGGATCTTTTCCACTTCAAAATATGTCTTGGTCTGAGTTAATGGATGAACTGTATGATACTATCCCATTCAGTGCTCTGGTCAGACATATTGTAGATCAGTTTCCAGAAGGTTCATTTTACAAACCATATAATGAGATTAATGATTCTCGACACAAGTCAACATACAATCATCTTGTTAGAATCATAAATCTTACCATGGTAAGAATCTTTCAGCATATGGTAGATAAATTTGTAAATGATCCGTTACAGTTTACTACTAAAATATATCATGAGAGAAATGGATTAGTCATCTCAAAAGAGGAGGCTACCATCATCTCTAAATTGATTCCTGCAAGAATAATTCCAAGTTTGATCATACTTTTCAATGAAATGAATTTGATTGTCGATGGAAGACATTTGGCGCTTGGATTCATCTGGGATCAGAGTAATTTCTCAGATAAGGAAAATGAAAGTATTAGCATCTGGTTTATGCTATACTACTACGCTGTTATGCAAAACAATGTAGAAAACAACTATGGTGACAGGGATATCATTACTCCTTCTACAGATTATCACAAAAATAACTGTATTATGGCTCACGTTGCTGAATCAATATTTACCGTGAGTAAACTAACTAAAGAACATAAGTTTACTCATTCTAAATATCGCGGATTCATTGATTCGCTTTTCAAGAATTGTGCACATTCACCATATGATGATAAACCAAATGAGCGACTATGCAGAATCATCATTAGTTTGATCAAGTATTACAATGGCGAATCAGTTGATAATGACTACTGGAAATATATTGAAAAAAGATTTTCAACTAGTAGAGAATCTATTGATACCATAGATGAGATACTTGGAGAAATGAATATCTCAAAGGAAGGAAAGCTTAAGTTGTTCAAACTTCTTCATAACAAGATTACTGGAAAACGACACTACAATATCAATGTACAAATTACAGAAAGTAGTCCTTGTACGATATTGTATCCAAATGCTCAGATGCATATTATGAAACAGCTAGAAAAAGCAATATTACAGCTGTTTCCTACCTACAATGATCAAGATGATGGTCGTGCGTAGAGAGTAAAAAAAAATCTTTTTTTGTATTATTAAATAACTAAGATTAAAATTGAATAAAGTTTTTAAAATATTAACCAACGATTCTAAAGCTACAGTTTCTTTATTTCATTACAAACTACAGCTTACTTTATTAAGAAATGACAACCAACGTCAGAGATCTACCAAGTGTATGTATCCCTGAATCAGAATATAAGTATCTCTGTCGTACCAGTACGCAGGTTTCAGGATTAAAAGTTGATCTACTTGAAGCACAAAAAGAGACTGCAGAAGTACAAACTAAACTGGACATCATGAAAGCACAATATGAGGCAGTAGAAAAACAACTGTGGAGTTTAAAGAATACATTAAATCCTCTGCAAAGAGAATTTAATAATATCTTTGAAGCTGCAAACGTATCACGTAAAAAACTAGATACAATGCGTGTAGAGCTGAATAAAGCAATCAAGGAACGAAATACAGCAGTCGAGGCATTAAAGGTTGCAATGTCTATCCATGAGTGATTGTATTAAAAAAAATCTTTTTTTGTATTATTAAATAACTAAGATTAAAATTGAATAAAGTTTTTAAAATATTAACCAACGATTCTAAAGCTACAGTTTCCTGTACTTTACTGCTAGATATCAGATTCGCATTAGCAACAGCACAACATGAAGACTGCTTTTCATGAAGTAGAATTAGCAGCTGCTAATCCAGCTCCATCACAGCATTCTGAGACCGATCCTACTTGTACGATTTGTAATGGTGGAGGATCATGTCAAACTCGAGGACGAGCTTGTATTCCACGACAATGCAGATCTACATCTCCATGTGTGGAAACAAAGGAGCAATGGGAGCTAAGAAGAATGACACAGAAGGTAGAAGAACTAGAAAGAGAAAATGCAGAGTTACGTGCCAGACTTGCTGCACAAATACAGCCTCCTGTTATTTCTCCCCCACCATCACCACCACCATCACCTACAAGGATTATACCACTGGTAATCAAGATCGTAACTGGTCCGGAAGAGCCAAGCAGATACAGCTGTAGTAGTTGTAACGGACTGCCATTGGCAGCAATCTGTCACAATCCGGCAGTACGGAAAGATCGTTTAGGGCGACCAGTCTGTACAGAGTGTTTATTTTCAGATGAAGTATGTTGTATGTACTGTGACTCTGATGATATTGAGTACAACAAGGCAACAGGATGTACAACATGTCTGAATGAGGAATGTTCTGGAAGGACACCCGTGTGACAATACAAAAAAAAGATTTTTTGTATTATTAAATATCTAGTTTTCTATGTAAATAGCACAAGTATTACTATTAGAAATCATTGTAATTATATGCACAATATTTAACTTACCACCTATAAGAGTATTAGATCCTATCGATGGACTTATTCCAGTACTACCATCAATCCATTCCAAATTAGTATTTAGAGTCAGAATTATATCAAAATCGGGATAAACCATTACCTTAATAGTTGCTCCTAAACCTGGAGCGGTACCATTTATCCACATAGCTTTTAAATCAGTAGCAGTAGGTAATGTATCTGTTAAATTTGCTGGATTAGGACCTGAAGCAACTTTTCTTATAAATTGTTTCCATGATATATTTTCGGCAGTCCATAACGTATCGGTATTACTTTCAACTGTTTTTATTGTTTTAGGACTCGTACCTTGTTGTACTGTAGACACATTTCTTAACATACGAGATGCAAGCCACTCTCCAGATGATAATATTTGACCAATACAATCAACAGAATTTCCTGCACTATGTACGGTAACTTTAAATAGTTCTGAGGGGTCTTTTACTACAAAACGATTTCCGCCGAAACCAGTACCTGGAAGACCGATTTCTACATATTTACCCGGATCTTGTTGAGTGAAGTATAAATGATTTCCAGTGCTATCGACTACATTTGTTGGGTCACCAGAATTATTAGCATGACTAGGATCGTGATATATTTGAAGATCATTACCTGCACCAAGTACAATCTTTTGATCTATATTACCAACAGATACACCACCACCACCAAATATATTAATTATCATAGAATGACATCGGCAACTTGAAGTTAAACCTCCCTCATCTATACTCTTACAAAATAAACCTATTGTATCATTTTGATTTAGTGTTATAGGAAAGTTACAAAGATATGTTGCGGATGACCGTCCTACCCCACTTAGAGTACCAAGTCTTCCTCTTACTTTTTGTAAGATAGCAGAAACTGCTAGATGTATATTTTTACGTAATTCGAACTCTAGTAATTTTTGATTGGCGCCAGCAGAATTTCCATTAAATTGAGCATTAATATATACTTTAATTGGTGTAGTACCTGTATATGTTAAGATTCCATCTGCCGAATTCCAGGATATATTAGGATGAGATTTAGTTTCAGGGATAGTGAGTGTATCCCATATATTTACAAAATCGCCAGTTTGACCACCTATAGTAATCGCATCTCCATTAACATCTGTACCCTTATATTCTGCTGCCCATGCTATATTTCCAGCATTACCTTCTCCACCACCTCCACTGATATTATCATCAACATATTTTTTTGTAGCAACATCTTGATTAGCAGTTGGATCTTTTACATTTTTTATTTGTGATTGTGTACTAAATGTTAATGTGGGAGTAGTATTATCATGTTCTAATGTTAAATCAATAGTTCCTCCACCTGGAGTATTTGCCTGTAACTTAAGATCACCTCCTCCGCTGTTAAGTCCAGCTATAACTTCAGAAGTTTCTATTTTTTTAATTAATGCTCTCCAGTGATTTGTAATATCTGTCATTCTATATAATGTTTAAAATATCTAATTTTGTATATAAACAGCATAATCATTACTGCCTAAATTAGTGAAATGTATGATATTCATTTTATTTGCTACAAGTATATTTGAACCATATGTAGGAGAAACAGTACTTCCTCCTATCCATTCTAAATCGGTACCTAAAGCTATAGTTACCTGAAAATCAGGAAATACTGTTAATGTAAACATTGATCCTTCAGGACAAGTATTACCTTCAAATGCACTGGATATTGTTGTACCATTGGGTAATGTATCTGTTATAGCACCACCAGGTGAACCCACTCGTCTAATTAATTTATACCCAAGATGAGTAGCATTATATGTTGTTCCTATATCACTATCTACTTCTCTAAATTCACCTGCTACCGTATTGACAGAATTAGAGAAAATTCCTGATACCGAAAAGTCCCCAAGACAGTTCGTACGAAAATAGAAATTACTAGATTTACTAAATGGATGTACCATAAATATATCTTGCGCCGTTGTTAGATTTTTAATACGAAAATTTGTAGAGCCATCACTAGTTAATC
>JAJSZW010000014.1 GCA_030262895.1 Deltaproteobacteria bacterium
CCATAACGCAAAATAGCCTCATATGCATAATTAGAACAGGTGGGATAAAAACGACAAGAAGGACCCAAAACAGGAGACAGTATGTATTGATACAACTTGATAAATATTAAAAAAATTCTTTTAATCATGACTAACTGATATTTTATCAAAAATTTTTTGAAGAGATAATAACGCCAGGTCTGAAGTTAGTCCTGCGGCTTCTTTCTTGGCAATTATATTAATATCCCAAAAACCAGTTATCTTATGCCTGTTTAACCGAAAATATTCACGAAAAATACGTTTGATCCTGTTGCGTTCTACAGCGTTCCCAACCTTTTTGGATACAGTAACACCCAATCGTGTTCTCTTAAACCTGCCCCGACAGAATAGAACAATAAAATATCTGTTCTGAAGTTTGATTCCACGTCTTGATATTCCAAGAAAATCGGAATGTTTTAAAATTCTATCTGCCTTTGTAAATGGAAAAAAGCGCAAAAAATATTTGCCCTCTGTAGCCGAAATCGATAAATTTAGGTTTAAACAGCTAAACGCTTTCTCCCTTTCGTTCTCCGCCTGTTAATAACTCTTCTTCCCTGTTTTGTTGACATTCTTTTCAAGAATCCATGTGTTCTGGCTCGTTTAATTCTGCTTGGCTGATAAGTTCTTTTCATAATTCAATCCTTTGAGACCTCTGTAAAACATCACTTCATGCCCGGCACAACCTGATGGCAGCAACAACCGGACAAAACATAATTTAAATGGTGTTAAATAAAATGAACATTTTTTAAGGTCTCCAAAAAAATAGCAAGTAATTATATAATAAATAGTGCCCGAACGAAAACTAGAAAATTTTTTCAAGCTCAAGGAGGGCGCAAATTTTAACCGCAGGAATATATTGAGTATTTTGAGAATTAAAATTTAAGCCTGACACAAAAATTGGGAAAATTAGCGATTTTCGTTCAAGCACTAACTAAAATCATAACACATTAAGATAATAATAATTACGATTTTAATAGCCGCAAATCAAATACATAAAATTTTGAAAAGAACACAATGTTTTTATATTGTCAAGCTCCAAAATTAACCCAAAATTTACTGCTATTCTTTGAGATCTTCAAAAATATCAAATTCTTCCATATGAAACTGAGGATTAGGGTATATCACAATCCGTTTACCAAGAGTTTGTTCTAAGGAGGTTATTATATGATTTTCTTTGCCGAGAAGAAGATCGGCAATTTTGGAGTTTACCCTTAGGGTCAGTTTAACCCCCACCATATTGGACGCGTCTCGGAGTATCTCCCTGTATATATTATAACAAATTGTTTGTCTGGATATAAGGGAACCCTCTCCATCGCAATAAAAACAAGGCTCGCAAAGCATCCTTGTCAGCGCCTGTCTAGTCCGTTTGCGGGTCATCTGTATCAAACCCATCTCCGACATCGGAAGAATATGGCTCTTGCTTCTATCTTTAGTCAGCGCCTTCTTAAGAGCATTAAATATTTTTTCCTGGTTTGATTTTTTTTCAACATCAATAAAATCTATTATAATTATACCGCCTAAATCTCTAAGGCGTATTTGATATGCTATCTCTTTAACAGCCTCCAAATTTGTCTTTAAAATTGTTTCCTCAAGATTATGCTTGCCGACATATCGACCGGTGTTTACATCTATAGATACAAGGGCTTCCGTTTGTTCAATCACAAGATAGCCGCCTGATTTAAGCCACACTTTTCTTCTTAATGCACGTAATATTTCGCCTTCTAAATTATAAGCATCAAAAATTGGCTCGGAACCTTCGTATAGCTCAACAGAATCCTTTAGGCTCTGCATGAATGTATCAAGAAAAGAAAGAATTGATTCAAAACCGGAACGAGAATCAATAATTAATTTTTCTGCTTCGTTGGTCAAAAGATCCCTTACTGCTCGAAGGCTAACGGTAAGCTCCTGGTGTATAAGAGAAGTCGCCGGCGCTGACTTGTATCTTCTCTGAATGCTTTCCCACAAATTGTTAAGAAAACCCATTTCTTTTTCGAGCTTCTCTTCATATATGCCCTCACTAACCGTCCTCACAATATAGCCATAAGGTTCTTTTCTTAAGGACAGAACTATATTTTTTAAACGTTCTCGTTCGGTTTCGCTTTCTATACACCTGGATATACCAATATGATCAGATGTCGGCATAAGAACAAGGAAGCGGCTTGGAAGCGAAATATAATTAGTTACTCTTGGCCCCTTTGTCCCAATTGGGGACTTGGCAACCTGAACCATGATCTCCTGGCCCTCAGTAATAAGCTCCTCAATGTGACGGCTATCCCGTTCTATAGGGGGTGAGCTATGATTTGCAGAGCCTGTGCCGGAAATTTTATGGTCAACTTCGCTGTTTTTAATAAAAATTTGTTCGAATTCTTTATAATCATTGCAAATTACATCATCAACATAGATAAAAGCCGCCTGATTTAAACCAATATCAACAAAGGCTGCCTGCATACCCGGCAGAATTCTCTGCACCCTCCCTTTATATATATTTCCCGCTATATTGGAATCGTCTCCTCTCTCAATAAAAATTTCTACAATTGTTCCATCTTCAAGAAGAGCGACCCTGGTTTCATGTTCTGCAACATTTATGATTAGCTTTTTATGCATGTATTTGATTTTTTATTATATTTTAATAAATCTTGCTTTTTTTGCTTTTTCATCGGTCAGCTTGAAAATTTCCTTAATTACCTCTAAAGGCCTCGCTGTCTTACCTGATTCTGACCTAAGTATCATCTGTAATTTGTCTGGCTTAAGCAACTCTATGTCTAAAACCATATACTTTAAGTCTATTTTTTTCAACCTCCCTTTTCTGTCAATACGAGAAACGATGAACTCCGGGCTTTGAAAAAAAATTTCCAGCTTTTTATTATCAAAGAATTCTTCTTTTATTGTAACAATATAATTATATTTTTTCTCATTATTATGGACCTTTTTGGTTGAAACAATTTGACAGTCGTGAACAGAAAGACCTTCTGGAAGGTGCTTGTTTAAACTTTCTATTATTGACTGTGGTTTAAGATTCTCCGGAACAACCAGATAAAAATATTCTTTTAGACTTTCCAGGCCTATAGGCAAAGTATCTTCAAAAGAAATTTTTGGTTTAGGATGAAATCCTTCTGAAAACTTAACTGGTATCCCGGCACGCCTTATGGCTCGCAAAAAAATATTAACAAGTTCAAGATGTCCAAAATATTTTGCCTGGTCTATTTTTGAAAAAGCAACTTTGAGTGTTTTTAATAACGCACCTTTTATAACCGGCTTGATATTATCCGAGGTTAACAAACCACCGCCGATATCAAATGCTGATTTCTCCGCAGGCAGTTCAAATACTTTGGGTTCTATAACATCAAAATCGCATACTCCGCAGGCGTTACAATTACCCGTACGACAGTCTGGAGTAAGTTCGCCCCTTGTTGCTTTTTCCCATTCTTCTATTAAATATTTTTTTTCAATCCCAACATCGATGTGGTCCCATGGAAGCGGCTCGTCTGTATTCCTTGACCTGCCAGTATAAAAACCTATATCCACCTCCTCATCATAAACAGCCTCCTGCCACAAGCTATATCTAAAGCAATCACTCCAGCCATCTAACTTGCATCCCTTCTTGTGTGCAGCAACCAGTAAATGTGAAAGCTGTCTGTCGCCGCGCGCCCAAAGACCCTCAAGCGAACTAACCTCCGGGTTTTGCCATTTAAAATTAATACCGGACATTTTAAGATTGTTCTGCAGCCAGCCGACCCTATCCTTTGATTCAGCTAAAGAAATCTGTGGTGCCCACTGAAAAGGGGTGTGAGGCTTTGGAATAAAGGTTGTAACACTAACGTTTATTTTATTTTTGCGCCGCCCCTTGCCGGTATTAATCCTTCTAAGTTCTTTTACAAGATTCACAATTGATTTAAGATCTTCACTTGTCTCCGTTGGAAGACCAACCATAAAATAAAGCTTTATAACCTGCCAGCCCAAATCATAAGCGTTTTTCACTGTATCAATGATATCTTTCTTTCTAATATTCTTATTAATAACGTCGCGAAGCCTTTGGCTGCCGGCTTCGGGAGCTATAGTGAAACCTGTTTTTCTGACTCGCTTAATATGTTGCATGAGTTCCGGCGTCAATGTTCCCGCCCGTAGAGAAGGAAATGAAACGGCAATATTTCTTGGCTCGCACAAAGCCATAAGCTGTTCCATCAGGGGGTTTATACACATATAATCTCCAATGCTTAATGATAACAAAGAAATATCCTCGTAACCGGTTGCTGTTATTGATTTGTTCGATAGAGCCAGAATTGTCTCCACAGATCTTTCCCGCACTGGACGATATATCATCCCTGCCTGACAAAACCTGCAACCCCTTGTACATCCTCTGGATACTTCAAGACGAAGGCGATCATGTATGGGCCTGCCATAGGGTATGATCGGGGCTTCAGGAAAAGGGGCCTTGTCAAGATCACTTACTATAGCTTTCTTAATCTTTTGGTATTTCGAAAACCTGGGCAAAAGAATCTGAAAACCTGATCCGTCAAATTTCGGTTCAAAAAAAGCCGGTATATAAACACCCTGTATATCTGACCAGATTTTATAAAGGACTTCTTTTTCTCCACGGTAATTCTCTTTCCATTTAAGCCAGGAACGAGACATTTCCATTATTACGTTTTCACCGTCTCCTATAACAATAGCATCAAAAAAGTCGGCAACAGGCTCAGGGTTACAGGCACAAGGACCGCCCGCAATTATTAGAGGATGGGAACTATCTCTTTGCGAAGAAAAAAACGGAATTTTTGCAAGGTCAAGAATGTTAAGAACATTGGTATAATTTAGTTCATAAAGGAGACTGAATCCGATAATATCAAACTCTTTAAGAGGTTTTTTAGATTCCAGGGACATTAATGGGGTATTGGATGACCTAAGATATGCCTCCATATCCGTGCCTGGAACAAAAACCCTTTCCGCGGCTATTTCTTCATGACTATTTAATATATGATAAAGTATAGTTAGCCCTAAATGAGATGTTCCTATTTCGTAAAGATCCGGAAAAACAAGAGCAATACTAAGCTTTACTTTGCTTTCATCTTTTTTTATACAATTTATTTCCGTGCCTAAATAACGACTTGGTCTCTCAACCAGCGGCAGGATGTCTTGAATGGATTTAATGTTCATGATATGAATTTATATATCTGATAAATTATTAAAGATCTGACCTCGAAAAAATATATAACGATGACAAAGCTAACAACTCAAAGCAACAAAAAACTTATTAAATGGATAGTCTCATTTTTTATTATAATCAATATGGTATTTTTTGCACCGCTCAACAGCCATTGCTTTGAAAATAAACGTGAAAGTGCGGTTGTAAAGGCTGTTCGAAGGGTAAGCCCTGCTGTAGTTAATGTAAGCTCAGAATCCGAAGTCCGCAAACGAATTAACCCTTTTTCAGGGTTTGGTCTAGATCCTTTTTTTGACTCGTTTTTCAAGGACTTTTTTGACCCGGGACTTGAAAGGCAGCAAAAAAGAGCCAGCCTTGGTTCAGGTGTAATTATTGATGGAAAAAGAGGTTTTATTTTAACCAATTCACATGTAATTACAAAAACAGGAAAAATTACTGTAAGCTTAAAAGACGAACGAGAGTTTACAGCCACGATTGTGGGGGCTGATCCCGACTCTGACCTTGCTGTATTACGAATAACCTCAAAAACCCCGCTTCCCGCAATTGAGATGGGTAGTTCCGAAGATATAATGATAGGAGAAACAGTTATAGCCATAGGCAATCCATTCGGGTTCTCAAACACAGTTACAACAGGAGTCATAAGCGCCAAAAACCGCAGTATCAGGACAGAAGACAGAGTTTTTCATGACTTTATTCAGATTGATGCATCTATCAATCCGGGTAACAGCGGAGGGCCTCTTCTAAATATAAACGGCGAACTAATAGGAATAAATACAGCAATCTATGCAAAAGCTCAGGGAATAGGCTTTGCCATACCCATAAATAAAGCAAAAAGAATTATATCTGATCTTATACAATATGGCGAGGTTATACAACCATGGATAGGCCTTACAATCCAGAACCTTGATAAAAGGCTTGCGCAATATCTGAAAGTCCCGGGCAACAAGGGAGTTATGATTAAAGAAGTTGTAAAGAATAGCCCTTCACACAAAGCGGGCATACACGACGGCGATATAATTGTTTCAATGGGAACAAGAAAAATTTTCTCGATTAATGATTATAAAACAGCGTTGAGGGGCTTTTCTGCTGGAGAAACAATAAAAATTAATTTGTGGCGAAATAGCAAAAAAATAACTGTTTCAGTTGCTTCTGCTGTTTTTCCATCAGATATGGCAGGAGAGCTGGCATATCAACTTCTGGGCATAAAAACCGAAAATATATCATCAAGAAAGGATTTTGCTTATAAAATAATAGCTAAACAAGGCGTTATTATTACAGAACTTCACCGTCAATCCTATTTATATCGAATAGGAGCAAGGCCCGGGGATGTGATTCGACAGATAGATGAAATTAATGTTAAAAATTTAAAAGACTTTGAAGGAGCCATTGTAAAATACCGCCACAAAAGATCCGTGGTTATACTTTTGCAGCGAGGAGATCAGGGGTATTATATATCTGTAAAACTATAGACTTTCAGATAAATAATTTCACTGTGTTATCAGTCGTCGACGTATAACTAATACGCCTTCCTCCTTCTGGCCTTGTGAAATTAATTATCTGAAAGTCTATATAATTAGGAAAGTCCATGAACCGAATAAAAATTATTAACCTTTTAAAATCAGAAACACCACGGGATAATATTATTGCAAAAGGGTGGGTAAGAACCAGGCGCGATTCAAGTAATTTTTCGTTTATAGAACTAAATGACGGATCCTGTCTTAAAAACCTGCAGATTATTGCCGATGAATCTTTAGAAAATTACGAGGATATAAAAAAACTTACAACCGGATCAGCCGTAGCGGTTTTCGGCAACCTGATTGAATCACAGGGAAAGGGCCAACAATGGGAATTGAAAGCAAAAACATTAGAGGTAATAAGCCTGGCGCCGGACTCATACCCTTTGCAGAAAAAACGTCACACAGACGAATTTTTAAGAACAATCGCCCACTTAAGACCAAGAACAAACAAATATGGTGCTGTTTTTCGCATTAGATCGGAACTTTCATTTGCTATTCACAGGTTTTTCAGAGAAAGGGGTTTTCGCTATATTCATTCTCCAATAATAACCGGCTCTGATTGTGAGGGCGCCGGAGAATTATTTAAGGTAACTACAATTGATTTTGAAAATCCCCCGAAAAAAGATGGAAAAATTGACTATTCCAGGGACTTTTTTGGAACAGAGGCAAACCTTACGGTATCAGGACAGCTTTCCGCTGAAATGTTTGCTTTAGCGCTGGGGGATGTTTATACATTCGGCCCAACATTCAGGGCGGAAAATTCAAACACAAGAAGACACGTTTCCGAATTCTGGATGGTCGAACCTGAAATGGCCTTCTGCGACCTTTTTGAGGATATAGACCTTGCAGAAGAAATGATTAAGTATCTTACCGCATATATACTGGAAGAATGCCCTAACGATCTGAAGCTTTTTACAAGGTTTGTTGATAAAAATTTAAAATCCACCTTAGAAAATATTGCTCAGTCTGAATTTAAAAGAATTCTTTACGAAGAGGCCGTAGAAATTTTAAGAAAATCCGGGAAAAACTTCAAATTCGATATAAGCTTTGGAAAAGATCTTCAGACAGAACACGAACGCTATCTAACCGAAGATTTCTTTAAAAAACCTGTAGTTATCTATAATTACCCAAAAGACATTAAACCTTTTTATATGAGGCTGAATGATGATAACAAAACCGTGGCGGCTATGGATGTCCTTGTGCCGCATATAGGTGAATTAATAGGCGGAAGCCAGCGCGAAGAACGCCTGTCGATGCTTGAAGCTCGTATGAATGAAACGGGTCTGTTAAAAGAAAATTACTGGTGGTATTTAGATTCCCGAAGGTTTGGAACAGTTCCCCACAGTGGTTTTGGTCTTGGGTTTGAGAGGTTAATAATGTTAATGACAGGTACGAGCAACATCAGAGATGTAATTCCATTTCCAAGAACCCCAAACAGCATAGAATTCTGATAATAACCACCGACGCGAAATGATTTTTCGACACACAGAAACTTCGTGTGAACAGATAGGGTTTCGTGTTGAGGGTTTAATGAATGCCCGAATTGCCGCTTTAAAACTATTTGCTGACAGGTGGATAGAAAGAATCCCGCATGATTTTAGCCGGAAGGGTTTTCGTTCAGACACTAATTATATGCGGAAACGCATAGCACTGGCAAAAAATTGGAGATAAAGACAATGAAGGTAACAATCATAGAGGATGAGGATGCCCACCGGGAACTCATGGAACGGTCCATAAAAAGAGAGTTCTCTGACGCTCAAATAAATTGTTTTGGAGAAATCGAGCGCTGCCTTGATTGCGTTGATCAGATAGTTCCGGACTTAATCATCACCGATTACCTGCTGCCGGGTATGAATGGACTGGATCTTCTCGCGGAACTACAGAGACGACATAAAGATATTCCGGTAGTGGTCGTCACCGGCCAGGGCGATGAAAATATCGCTGTTAACGCCATGAAACTCGGGGCTTATGACTATATAGTGAAATCCGGCGATTTCTTTTCGCTGGTACCCAGCATCATCAAAAACGTCATCCTCCGGAAGGAGTTGAAAAGAGCATTGAAGGAATCACAAGCTCTCTATGAACAGGAGAGAAATAAGCTCAATTCCATACTGACCAGCATGGTGACCCCCCTTGCGGTGATTACCGCAGAGATGACTATCGATTTCGCCAATCCGGTTTTTGAGAGGTTTTTTGGGAAAGAGCTCATAGGTAAGCCATACCAAACCATATTTGGCAAATCGAGTGATGCAGGCTCTCGGTGTCTAAAGGCTATTAAGGATCGACAAATACAAAGCATGGAGTTTGAAGACCTCAATGGTCGAACTTGGCAAGTTACTGTCTCCCCCGGAATAGAATACAAAGGAGACACGATTACAGCAGTGCTCGTTTTTCAGGACATCACCGAGCGCAAGCGGGCTGAAGAAGCAGTGCAAAAAGCTTACGACGAGCTCGAACGACGGGTGGAGGAGCGCACCGCCGAACTGGTGGTAGCCAACGAGCAACTTCATCAGGAAATCATCGAGCGCAAGCAGGCTGAGGAGGCATTACGGAACTCAGAGGAAAAGTATCGTCTTTTGGTGGAGAATGCCAATAATGCCATTTTTATTGTTCAGGACGGGGTCATAAAGTTTCCGAACCCGAAGACCGAAGAACTTCTGGGATATCGTGCTGAAGAATTAGCCAAGATCCCCTTTGTGAGTCTTATTCATCCTGAAGACAGGGATGTTGTCTTTGAAAGGCACAAAAGAGAGAAGTATCCCAGTACCACCCATCCTTTTAAACTCATAAACAGAGCTGATGAACAGTTATGGGTGGAAATCAATGTCGTTCTTATCACGTGGGAAGGACGGCCGGCGACTCTCAATTTTCTTAGGGATGTAACGGAACAGAAGCGACTGGAGACCCGGCTCCGCCAGGCCCATAAGATGGAAGCCGTGGGTAGTCTGGCCGGTGGCATAGCACATGCTTTTAACAACCTCCTTATGGGTATTCAGGGAAATACCTCTTTGATGCTTTTAAGCATGGATTCCACACGGTCACATTATGAACGGCTCAAGGCCATTGAAAAACTGGTGCAAAGCGGAGCCACACTGACCAGCCGGCTTCTTGGATATGCCAGGGAGGGGAAATACCAGGCTAAACCAATTCATCTGAATCAATTAGTTGAAGAGACCTCCAACACATTTGGGACAACCAAAAAAGAGATTACGATTCATCGCGAGCTTGCCGCCGACTTATATACAATAGACGCGGACAAGGGACAGATTGAGCAAGTCCTGTTTGACCTGTGTATTAATGCGGCAGAGGCCATGCCGGGTGGAGGGGACCTCACCTTTAAAACCATGAATATTACCTACCATAATATAAAGAGCGAACGGTTTCAGCCAAAGCCGGGTAACTATGTTCTGTTAACGGTTACTGACACAGGTGCAGGAATGGACAAAAGGACCATAGAGCGCGTCTTTGATCCCTTTTTTACAACAAAAGGGATGGCCAGGGGCGCAGGCCTTGGGTTGGCTTCGGCTTATGGTATCATAAAGGCCCACGGCGGATATATTGATGTGGAATCCAAGGAGGCGCATGGGGCCATCTTCAGGATTTATCTGCCTGCATCGGGAAAAAAGGTCCGGAAAGTTGTCAAAACTGCTGATGAAATCATTAAAGGCACTGAGACCGTCCTCCTGGTGGATGATGAAGAGGTCATCCTGAAAGTGTGCCGGGAGGTGTTGGAGGCGATGGGCTACCGGGTACTCACAGCCAGTGACGGAAAAAAGGCTATCGAAGTTTACAAGAAAAATCGTGATGAGACAGGCGTCGTCCTTTTGGACATGATTATGCCCGGTATGGGTGGTGGTGAAGTCTATGACCGAATGAAGGAGATCAACCCGGAAATAAAGGTTCTCCTTTCAAGTGGATACAGCATTGATGGTCAAGCAACCGAAATATTGGAACGCGGTTGTAATGGTTTTATTCAGAAACCCTTCAATGTGTCAGAGCTGTCTGGAAAAATAAGGAGGATTTTGGACAAAGACCAGGCTTTATAGATTCGGTGTTCAAAGACCTTTGCAAAATTTTCTTGTCTAAGAAAAGAAAAAGTTGTAAATAGAAAGATTGCATTCAGCTTCGTCATTTTCAGTGAGGGCTTTTTTCATGAAGAACCGTCCCGCAAATATTATTCTTCCATTAATAATCTTTCTTTGTCTTAGCGGTATTACTGTTGTTCTGTGGCAGGACTATACTGAGCATGATGAGAAAATCATGCTCAGGCACACCGAGACTACGGTGGAGCAGATCCACATGCGTCTGGAAAACTTTATGGAAGAGAGGCTCTCTTCATTAGAAGTACTGGCCGACCGCTGGGTCGAACGAAGGCCTCCTGACTTTAGCCATACCCGTTACCGACAGTTTGCCGAGACTTACTTTAAGCATTACCCCGGTTTTCAGGCCATCAATTGGGTTGACACGGACGGGTTTATCCGCTGGGTCTACCCCGAAAAACAAAATTATGCCGCAAAGGATAAAAACCTGCTCAACCATCCTGAAACTGCTGTTCGGGAATCATTTGCACGCGCTGAAAGAGACCGTAAATATGTCATTACACCGTGCGTTAAGCTCCTTCAGGGCGGCCTTGGTTTTGCTGCTTACTGGCCTTTGATTTACGATGGCAAAATGCAAGGATACATAAATGGAGTCTTCAATATCAGCTCGGTAGTTAAATCACGGATCGGGGAAAATATCTTTGACGAGTTCCGGTTAGTCTTATATGAAGGAGATCGTCTCATCTATCAGCACGGCTTTGATAAGGAGCTTATGGCCTCCAAGCGTTCCGTCCGAGCCACACGTGAGATCCATTTTCGCGGAAAAACCTGGCGCCTGGAATTGGAACCACTGAGGATAACCGCAAAAAATGAGTTGGCCGCTTACCTGGGGCTGAAAAATCCCACGCACCTGATGTTTCTCTTCTTTGGTCTTACACTCTCGACCGGTTTGTCCTTCCTCCTTTACTCCTTTATGCACAGGATGCAGATGTACCAGGTGGCCCTCGACCAGGCCCTCTATGAGGTAAATGAGCGAAAGCGTGCAGAGCAGGAAATACAGAATCTTCAGCACTACAATCGCATATTAATTGAAACAAACCTTGATCCTTTGGTAACCTTCGATCAGAAAGGGATCATACTGGATGTGAACGAGGCTACAATTAAAGCAATCGGCAGAACTCGAGAAGAGCTGACAGGAACCCCATTTGCTGATTATTTCACAGATCCTGAAAAGGCACACAAAGGGGCGATGTTGGTCTTTGAAACCGGAGAGGTTCGGAATTACGAGCTGGTCACGAAGGGGGATGGAAGCGAGACCATTGTTTCTTACAATGCTTCGGTCTACAAAGATCAGACGGGACAGGTAGTTGGTGCTTTTGCCGCAGCCCGCAACATCACCGATCAAAGGAGACTCGAACAGGAACGTGAAGTCTTGCTCAAGGAGCTGTCCGATAAAAACGAAGAACTCCAAACCTTTGTATATTCTGTCTCTCATGATCTAAAAACCCCCATTGTTACCATTGAGGGTTTTATCGGCGCCATGCGCGAAGATTTTAGGGATCAGATATCGGAGGAGCAAGAAAAGTATATCAGGTATATGAGTGATGCAGCCCTGAAGATGGAGGCCCTGATCAATGACCTGCTGGAATTCTCCCGTATCGGACGCTTGACTGAAAAAAAGAGCGAGTTCTCTTTTGCCGGTATTGTAAAAGAGGTCTTGAAAACACTTCGACCTCAGATCCAGGCAAGGGGTATTGAAGTGGACATTCAGGAAGATCTTCCGGATATCTACGGTGAGAAAAAGCGATTTATACAGGTCATGGAGAACCTGTTGACAAATGCGGTTAAATATATCGGAAAAGAGAACCCTTGCCCGCAAATTGATGTCGGAGCTCAGGATCGCGACGGCCAAAAGGTGTTTTTTGTCCGCGATAACGGCATCGGTATAGAAAAAAGGTATTTTGACAAGATTTTTCAGATATTCCAAAGATTACCAGCAGCAAAAAAGCACGGAGAAGGAACAGGCGTTGGTCTGGCAATAGTAAAACGGATTATTGAACTCAATGGAGGCAAAATCTGGTTGACGTCAGAGCCAGGCAAGGGAAGCACATTCTTTTTTACACTTAAAGACAAGGAGACTTAAAGATGGATCATGAACCTTTGAACATATTACTCGTTGAAGACGAAGAAGCTCATGCGCAACTGACCAAGCGGGCAATTCGAAAGGCAGGCAATGCAAACCGGATTGACGTTGTATACGATGGAGAAGAAGCCCTCAATTATCTTTACAACAATGGCGAATACGCTGATAAAACCAAATATCCACGTCCTGGGTTGATACTGCTCGATATCAAGCTCCCCGGTATTGATGGCATACAAGTTTTAAAAACAATTAAGGAGGACCCCAACCTCAAGCGTATGCCGGTAATCATGCTCACCACGTCCAAACGTGACGAAGATATCGCCCAGTCTTATAATTACCATGCAAACAGCTATCTGACAAAACCGGTTGGATTCAAGGAATTTGAGGATAAAATACAGCAGCTTGATTATTACTGGCTGCTTATTAACGAGCTTCCTAACTCAGAAAAAAGTGTTTAGGATGAGTAAAAAATTAAATATGGTAATCATTGAAGATGAGGAACCTCATTTCAAACTCATGGAAAGAGCAATTGTCAAAAATTTTCCGCATGCTTCAGTGAGCTATTTCAAGGATGCAAGTGCCTGCTTGGAAAAACTGGATGAGATAACCCCTGACATCATTATCACTGATTACCTCTTGCCTGGAATGAACGGAATAGAGTTTTTAAAAACTCTAAAGCTCAAAAACAACCAAATCCCGGTCATCATGATCACTGGTCAGGGAGACGAAACTATTGCCGCATACTCTATAAAACTGGGAGCCTGGGATTATATAGTAAAGTCTGCTGATTTTTTTGTCCTGCTTCCCAGTGTAGTCGAACAGGTTCTGCGTGAATGGAGTCTTAAGGAATCATTACGAAAATCTGAAAGACGGTTCCATGTTCTTTCGCAACAACTTATGAGAACACAAGAAATCGAACGGCGAAGGCTCTCCTGCGACCTGCACGATCATCTGGCACAAGACCTTTCCACGCTTAAAATCGGAATTGATACCCTTATTGATAATCATACAGAGACTTCCGTTAAAATAAAACAAAAGGTTTCAGAACTCTCCGATATGGTATATAAAACCATAATGGATGTACGTGAAATGGCTTATTTCCTGCGTCCGGCCGGTTTAGACAAGTTGGGGCTGGTACAGACAGTTTTCCAATATTGTGAAGATTTCTCTGCAAAAAATAACATTAAGGTTGATTTTTTCTCGGTCGGAATAGATGAGTTAGAGCTGGATTTTGATACAAAGATTGCTATTTACCGCCTGATACAAGAAGGTCTGAATAATATAAAGAAACATGCTGATGCAACCCATGCCGCCATCAAACTGATTGCATCTTTTCCAAATATTATTCTTCGTATAGAAGATAACGGTAAGGGGTTTAATATACAAAAATATTCGGATTCAGCAATTAATGAAAAACATATGGGACTCCTGAGTATGGAAGAGAGGGTATCCTTTCTTGCTGGTAAAATGAAAATCGAATCCCGTCTCAAGCAAGGCACAAAAATTCTAATTGAAATCCCTTGTAAGGAGCTGAATGGTGGTTGAAAAGAAAACCGTTTTGATAGTTGATGATCATCCCCTTTTCAGGGAAGGCCTTAAGTCTCTTATAGGGCGCCATGCCGGATTCGAAGTGGTTGGAGAAGCGGAAAGCGGAAAACAAGGAATAAAGAAGGCAAAAAAACTCAGGCCTGATTTAGTTATAATGGATCTGTCTTTACCTGATCAAAGCGGTATTGATGTTACTCGCAGGATACGCGGCATGTTGCCTGAGACACGCATCATGATACTTAGCATGCATTCCAAAATAGATTATATAACCAAAGCATTTCAAGCCGGAGCTTGCGGATATGTTGTTAAAGAATCAGCCGCAGAAAGGCTTGTCGAGTGTCTTAAATCTATATCAAAAGGTGATTATTTCCTGGATACGTCTCTTTCTCATAAGGTGGTTAAAAACCTTATGGAATCAGGTGAAAAAGAAGCAAAGATAACGGATGCCGGTTATAAAACTCTCACCCCTCGTGAGCAACAGATCATGCGTCCGCTGGCCGAAGGGCTTTCTACTAAAGATATTGCCGATCAACTTTTCATAAGCCCCAAAACCGTTGAAAACCACAGATCGAACATAATGAACAAGCTTGACCTTCACAGCACAATGGAACTGGTTCGTTTTGCTGCAAAGTTAGGAATTATCGATGTAGATCTGTGGAAGGGATAATATTTTTCGTAGCCGTTCACGGCTTTTTCTCGTTCCCATGCTCCAGCGTGGGAATGCATAAGGGGCTTGATTTCCCATGAATAATTCGGACCGGATCATACAGAATCCTGCGCCGGGAACACGCGTTCTTCTATTTCGGGGCGATACAAAGATATTTACCCTTTCGCTGCCTCGTGAAGAAAATGGGAGCGCATGGCTTCGTACTAACATTGGACATGCCGAAATCGCGCGGGAGGAAATAATCAGGGAGGTGGTCAATGATGAACCTCCGCTGGGACGGGACTGGTTCGACATTCCCATGTCACGTGTTGACGACCTGCGCTTTCAGGTCACCCTCCCTCTTTTTGAAATAGGCCATTTTGAAGCCAAGTGCTTCTTTTTGAAAAAAGGTGAAGTTGACCCGATATGGCCGGATGGACCTAACACTGCTATAAACGTTGAGCCGGCAGACACCTGTTGTTCAAACATAATCTACAATACGTTCGTGCGGCAGTTCAGCCCGTATAAGGGCGGCGGCGGTCTTCCCGATCCGGCCGAAGAAGTCTGGATCAAGGCGCTTGACAGGTCCGGTTATGCTGTGATCCCGCCATCCGGGACATTTCGGGAACTGCTCAGAGAACTTGATTTTATTGTGGGAGAGCTGGGGTGCAGAATTCTCCAGTTGCTTCCTGTCCATCCCACACCAACTACTTACGCCCGTATGGGACGGTTTGGAAGTCCGTATGCGGCATTAAGTTTTACATCCGTTGATCCGGCGCTGGCGGAATTCGACTCGCGTGCAACTCCTCTGGAGCAGTTCATCGAGCTGGTAGATGCAATCCATGAACGGAATGCCAGAGTTTTTATCGATATTGCCATTAACCATACGGGATGGGCTGCCGGCCTCCACGAGACCCACCCGGAATGGCTTGTCCGGGACAAGGACGGACGTATTAAGGTTCCCGGAGCATGGGGAGTAATCTGGGCAGATCTGACAGATCTCGATTTTACCCATAAAGGCCTGTGGCAATATATGGCGGATGTCTTTCTTACATGGTGTCAACGTGAGGTAGATGGTTTTCGCTGCGATGCAGGATACATGATTCCTGTCCCTGTCTGGAAATATATTGTTGCCAGGGTCCGGGACCAGTATCCTGATACGGTTTTTCTCATCGAAGGACTTGGTGGAAAAATTTCCGTAACCAGAGAGATTCTGAACAAGGCTAATTTTGACTGGGCTTACTCGGAGCTCTTTCAAAATTATGACCGCAGCCAGATTGAAAGCTATCTTCCTGGAGCTGTCGAAGTCTCTCAAAGTGAAGGGATCATGGTCCATTTTGCGGAAACCCATGACAATAATCGCCTGGCTGCCCGCTCAAAGACCTTTGCCGGGATGCGCACTGCCCTGTGCGCTCTTTGTTCCAGCAATGGGGCTTTTGGTTTTGCCAATGGGGTGGAATGGTATGCAACGGAAAAAATCAATGTTCACGAAGCCCCTTCCCTTAACTGGGGGTCGGCAAACAACCAGGTCAATCACATACGCCGGCTCAACACCCTGCTCAAACGCCACCCTGCTTTTCATGACCAGACCGAACTAAAACTGGTGCAACAGGGCGGGGGAAATCACATTGTTCTGTTGCGGCACCATATACCTTCCGGAAAAAAGCTTCTGGTTGTGGTGAACCTTGACGATAAGAATCAGACCTGCGCTGCATGGAATCCGGAGCACATGGGCATGGGAGGCCAGGTATTTACGGATCTCCTTACGGAAGATGAGGTAGTTGTTACCAGTTCCGGAAGGCAACAGACTTATCTCCTTGATCCAGGCCAGGTTCTCTGCCTTACATCCGACCAGAATGATATTAACCTGGTTCAAAACAGAGCTGGTCGGAACTTCATGCTTTTGGATCGAATTAAAAAACAGCGCTTGCGCGCCAAGGCCCTCGATGTGTTCCGGTATTACAATGACCAGGATCTGGAAAAGTTTGATCCGGATTCTGCCGAGCAGCAATTGGCTGAAGATCCTGTTGAGTACTGTCGCAATCTCAATTCCTTCAGCCGGGAGTCCAGGGTAATAACCTGGCAATGGCCCCGTGACTTGAAGCGTGAAGTAATGGTGCCGCCCGGTCATTTTTTACTTGTGCGCGCCGGCAACTCGTTCCGCTCCAAAATTATGAACAAAGACCGGGTCATGGCATATGAAGAGAGCCTGCCCTGCATTGACGGGTCATTTTTTGCGCTTTTTTCTCCGCTTCCTGCTCCGGCAGCACATTGCTCTCATACCCTGAAATTGTCGGTTTATACACCAGGAGACTGTGAACACGTTGATGCGCCTCTTTTTTTTCTGTCAGGTGCAGAAGATGCAAAAGTGAAAAGGATTTTTCACCGGTCGGAATTGTTGCACCGGCCCCTCTCGCTGCTTGGAACAAACAGCCGTGGAGGTATGTTGCGCGCCAACGTTTTGTGGGGAAAACTATGCAGCCGGTACGATGCTCTGCTTGCCGCTAACCTGAATCCGGAATTTCCCGAAGAGAGACGGATCATGTTTACACGGTGCCGGGCGTGGCTCGTGTTTCAGGGCTACTCCCAGGAGATCTGCTTTGATTGCTTTAATTCTTTTTGCTTTGACTACAATTCCCGCGGATTCTGGCTATACCATATCCCGACCGGCCAGGGAGAACATGTATCGCTCAGCATAGGAATCGAGATGAAAGATGGAGAGAATGCCTGTCGCATGGTATTTTTTCGCGACAGAGCCGGAGGTCGGAACCGGATGCTGGCCGACTGCCGGCAGGTTCAGCTCATTCTCCGGCCTGATATTGAAGATCGCAATTTTCACGAAACCACAAAGGCGTACCTGGGGCCTGAACATTTATGGCCGGAATCCGTGACAACGCATCCTCATGGTTTTACCTTTTCACCGGCGCCGGAACGTCAACTCCGGATCCAAATTTCGAAGGACTCCTTTGTATGGGAGCCGGAATGGCATTACATGGTACACCGTTCCATGGAGGCTGAGCGAGGCCTTGATCCTGATTCGGATCTCTTTAGTCCCGGTTATTTTTCTTTTCTCCTGGCGGGAGGTGAGGCTGCGGAATTGACAGCCGGCATCATGAGCTCGCAGGAGCAGAAACCCCTGCAGTATAGTTCCAGTCGATATATGAAATCTTTTGCTTTTGAGGACAAAGCCTCGTGTAAACTTGATGAAGCCCTTAAACAAGCGCTTGATCACTATGTGGTGAAAAGAGGAGCCTTAAATACGGTAATTGCCGGATATCCCTGGTTTCTTGATTGGGGACGGGATGCGCTGATCTTTGCGCGCGGTTTGATTGCAGCAGGAAGAACACAAGACGTACGGACTATCTTGAAACAGTTCGGGCAGTTTGAAATTGACGGAACCCTTCCGAATATGATATTGGGCAGGGACCCTGCAAACCGTGACACATCCGATGCACCACTCTGGTTTTTCGTAGCATGCTCTGATCTGGTCAAGGCCGAAGGAAGCGAAGACTTTCTCGACGAAAAATGCGGTAGCCGGACAGTGCGGCAGGTTCTTCTTTCTATTGGACGTTCCATGATTGCAGGTACTCCCAACGGTATCCGGATGGATCCGGAATCGGGCCTGGTTTTCAGTCCGCTCCATTTTACCTGGATGGACACCAATCATCCTGCGTGTACTCCACGCGAAGGGTATTCTATCGAAATCCAGGCCCTCTGGTTCTTTGCTCTTTCCTTTTTAGCGCGTATCGATCATAAAGAGACCGGAAACGACTGGAAAAATATGGCCGGCCAGGTTCAATCGTCGATTCTTGACCTCTTTTTGATCGAAGAAGAGGGGTATCTGTCGGACTGTCTCCATGCCCGTTCAGGTAAGCCGGCCAGGCTGGCCGAGCCGGATGATGCTCTGCGGCCGAACCAGCTTTTGGCAATTACACTGGGAGCTGTTACTGACACGACAGCCTGTCGCAATATCGTATCGGCCTGCGAAAAGCTTCTGATTCCAGGCGCCATTCGGAGTCTTGCCGATAGGCCTGTTCGCCGTCCGCTAACGATCATGCATAATAGAAGAAAGATCAACGATCCGCACCATCCTTATCAAGGGAAATATTTGGGAGATGAAGATACGAAACGGAAGCCGGCATACCACAACGGCACTGCCTGGACCTGGCTCTTTCCCACATTTTGCGAGGCATGGGTCAAGACATATGGAGAGAATGGAAAAGAAACCGCTCTGGCATGGCTTAGCAGCAGTACCAGGCTCATGGATCAGGGGTGCGCCGGCCACATGCCGGAGATTTTGGATGGGGATTTCCCTCACAAGCAAAGGGGATGTGACGCACAGGCTTGGGGAGCAAGCGAACTTCTGCGGGTGTGGCTGAAAGTGATTGTCGATTGTTGATTTATGGAGTCGCTTCGCTCTGTTTTTTCTAATAAAATTAATAAAATACCTTCAATCAAGCAATCAACAATCAAAGGGGGGAGTTATTATGAGTATCAAGAAACAATATCTTAAAAGCAAACCTGTATGCAAAGTCACTTTCAGGCTGCCTGAAGATGCGGCCGGATCCGCCGAATCAGCCAATATTGTCGGCGAGTTTAACGACTGGAATATTTATGCTACTCCCATGAGAAAACTAAAAAACGGGTCATTTACCGTAACCATTGATCTTGAACCGAACAGAGAATATCAGTTTCGCTATCTGCTGGATGATGAAACCTGGGAAAATGATGGAGAAGCTGACAAGTATGTATCACATCCATACGGGGATGGTGAAAATTCCGTAGTTGTTCTTTAACATTAGGCTTAAAATCGAGGGTCCAAAGTTCTTTTAACACATTGATATTCTTGGCGTTGATTCAAACTTGAAATTGCTGGAAAAACTTTGCGCCTTTGCGTGAGATTTTTCTTTTTTTAAAAAGGATATAAAACAATGGATCATTTGCAAACCTTTCAGGTAGTTCCAAACATCCCTGAGCAGCTCTCTTTTCTCGAAACGCTCTCCAGAAATCTTTGGTGGTCATGGAAACAGGATGCCATTGAGCTCTTCCGCCGGATCGATCCGCAGCTCTGGGAGGAGTCGAAACGGAATCCCATTGTTTTTTTAACGCGCATTTCTCAAGCCCGCTTTGAGGAACTGGCAAAGGATGACAGTTTTCTTGCACACCAGGAGCGGGTGAAAGAGCGCTTTGAAACACGGGCCTGCGCTGCTGCGGACTGGTCTGAATGTTTATCAGGAAAACAGGGGGTAATTGCCTATTTTTCCATGGAATTCGGAATTCATGAGAGTCTTCCTTTATTTGCCGGCGGTCTTGGTATCCTTGCCGGTGACCATCTGAAAGCTTCATCCAACATGGCTCTTCCTCTGACAGGCGTAGGCCTTCTCTATCGACAGGGCTATTTTCGCCAGTTTCTTGATCAGGATGGATGGCAGCGGGAGGAGTATCCGGAAATTGATCTTTATAATCTTCCCATAGAAAGGGCCAAAGATCGTTCGGGAAACGAGATACATGTTTCTGTGACAGGGCCGGATGGTAAAATCCATGCGGTTGTATGGATGATCAGGATCGGCTGTATTCCCCTTTATCTGCTCGATACCAATCTGGCTGAAAATTCCAGCAAAATTCGCAATATCACCTCCAGGCTGTATTCCGGCAATCCGGAGATGCGGCTGGCCCAGGAGGTACTGCTGGGAATCGGTGGGATGCGCGCCCTTGCGGCTATGGGGATCAATACGGAGATGTGCCATATGAACGAAGGTCATTCCACTTTTTCCAGCCTGGAACGGCTTGTTCAAATCATGTCGAAGTATAACGTAGATCTAAAGACAGCTCTTGAAATCATTCCGAGGACCAATATCTTTACCACACACACGCCGGTGTTTGCCGGTTACGACAGGTTTCCTGCCGATCTAGTAAAACCGTATCTTCGCCCATTGCAGGAGCGTCTGGGGGCTACAGAGGATGAAATTTTATCCTGGGGGCAACCACCGATGGAGCCTGATCCGAACGGGCATCTTTCCATGTTTGTTCTGGGGCTTCGTATGGCACAGGACTGCAACGGGGTCAGCCGGCTGCACGGAAAAATTGCACGAAAGATGTGGTCGCATGTCTGGCCTAAGAGAACAGAAGATGAAACCCCTATTTCCCATATTACAAACGGAGTACATTTCCAGTCGTTTCTTTCAAATGAACATACCATGCTCTTTGAACGCTACCTCGGGCCCGACTGGTTCATGATCTCGCGGATGCCGGATAATATCAAACGGATTGATGAAATGTATGATGAAGAGCTGTGGCGGGCCCATGAAATGAACCGTTCCCGCCTCATCGGCGCATGTCGCAAACTGATGGTAAAACAATATGGACGGCGAAATGCTCCCAAATCGGTTATGGAAGAAGTAGAATCGGTGCTGGATCATGATATACTGACTATTGCTTTTGCCCGTCGCTTTACAGCTTACAAACGTGCCAATCTCCTGCTGAATGATCCTGAACGATTTGAAGCGACCCTTAATTCCAGAACACATCCGGTGCAGTTTATCTTTGCAGGAAAGGCCCATCCCAAAGACCATGAAGGAAAGGAACTGATCAAGCGGCTTATTGGGTTCTCCCAGAGACCGAGCGTACGCCACAGAGTTGTCTTTCTTGAGAACTACAATATGCACATTGCACGGCACCTGGTGCAGGGTGCTGATGTATGGCTCAACACCCCAAGACGTCCTTTTGAAGCATGCGGCACGTCCGGCATGAAGGCCGCTATAAATGGCGTTCTCAACGTGAGCATCCTCGACGGGTGGTGGGATGAGGCATACTCCGAGGATAGGGGATGGTGCATCGGCAAAGGTGAAGAGTATGCCGATACGGACTATCAAGACTCTGTAGAAAGCCATGCGCTTTATAATATACTGGAAAATGATGTAATCCCTTGTTTTTATGAAAGAAAGAGCGGCTCCTGTCCTGTCAGGTGGGTTAAGATGATGAAAGAGTCGATGAAGATGGCTTTGACAGGTTTTTGCAATCTTCGAATGGTGAGCGAATACAATGAACGTTTTTATATTCCAGCGGCAAAACGGTTAAAGTCCATGCTTGAAAACGATGCCGGAGAAGCGAAAAATCTGGCAGCCCAGTACGAACGACTCCGTGCTAACTGGGATAGCATCCGGATTGAGCCTCCTGTGAGAGAGACAGACGGTCCTTTTCGATCAGGAGAGGCCTTTCGTGTGAATGCTATCGTACATCTCGGAAAACTCAGTCCGGAAGAAGTGGAAGTTCAGCTCTTTTACGGAAAGCTGAAAGCTATAGACAAATTGTCAGAAAGCCATACCAGGCAGATGACTATACAGGAAAAGCGGGGAAATGGAAAGTACTTTTATACCTGCACCATAACCTGCAAGGCTTCATGCAGGTATGGTTTCACGGCCCGGGCAATACCGAGCGGAGATGACAGAATCAAATTTACTCCAGGACTCATTACCTGGGCGCAGTAAAACAAGGGATTGAGGGACATTATATTTATCATATTCACCAGAACGCACTTGGTGACTGCAATCGCTGTCATAAGTTGTTTCCAAAAGTTTCAAAGAGCGTAGAAAAACTCATAGCCGAGGGGAAGCTGAAAAAGAAGGAAGTTATGAATCATTGCAAAGAAAAAGCCGTACCAACAAGCTGTAAAGAATGCCATCAAAAATAATTGAGCATCAAACCTTATACGCGAAAGAATTTCATTAATGGATATAAAAGAAATTCCCCATCTTCCTAAACGGTTATCAGGATTGAAAGAACTTGCTTCAAATCTTTGGTGGAGCTGGCATCCTGGAGCCAGGATGCTTTTCAAAATGCTTGATCGGCAGGTATGGAAAGAAAACCGTCATAATCCTGTCAAGGTTCTTAAAGAGCTTCCCAAAAAAGCTTTTGAATCAGCGGCCTCAGATAAAAATTATCTGCGACACTATGACATAGTTCTTTCAAGATTTCATAAAGAAATCAAAGAAGATAATAAATGTTTGCTGCTTGAGGGAATAAATGAAAGAAAGATTCACTCAATTGCATATTTTTCTACTGAATACGGTCTTCACCATTCCCTGCCTTTTTATGCCGGCGGATTAGGATTTTTAGCCGGAGACTTTATAAAGGAATGCAGCGAATTAAAGGTCCCCCTGATAGCATTGGGATTCATGTATCCGGAAGGTTATCTCAAGCAACAAATCCGTGAAGATGGCTGGCAGGAAAATATTAAACAATCACTTGACAGAGATACTGCATCCATTTTCAGAGTTCTGGATGAAACCGGAAGTCAGCTTATAGTAAAAGTACCTTTGATTGAGCCACCTATTCATGTTGCTGTATGGAAAATAGCTGTAGGTACGGTATCTCTCTATCTGATGGATACAGATATTGAGATCAATGAGCCATGGAACCGTGAGATATCAGCGCGTCTTTACAGTGGTGATATCGAACAGCGGCTTCGTCAGGAAATCGTACTTGGTATTGGAGGATCAGAGGTTTTAGAAAAACTTGGCATTAAATATTCAATACTGCATCTAAATGAAGGACATGCCGCCTTTGCTCTGTTAGAAAGCATAAGGGATAAAGTGCAGAAAGGAATGAATTACAGCGAAGCATCTCAATATGTCAAGAAAACTACTGTTTTTACTACTCATACACCTGTTACTGCCGGACATGACATATTTCCCTTTCAAATGATCGAAAAATACTTTAATTCGTACTGGCCCTCCCTTGGACTTGATCGCGACTCATTTCTCAAGCTTGGTGTTCATCCAAAAAATCCTAATGCCGGTTTTAATATGACGGCCTTTGCTCTCAGGATGTCTGAATTTCGTAATGGGGTCAGTAAAAAACATGGGGAAGTTGCCCGAAAGATGTGGCATAGTTTATGGCCAGAATTACCTGAAGATAAGGTCCCAATTGACCATATTACTAACGGCATACATATCCCCACATGGATAGAACCCAAAATGAAGCTTCTTTTCAACAAATATTTGGGACCTGATTGGGTAGATGATATTGATAATCCTCTAATCTGGGAATTGATCGATGAAATCCCAGACGATGAGTTGTGGAAAACTCACTATTGGTTAAAAATAAAACTTATCGATACTATCAGGGAAAGAGCTCGTCAGCGCTGGATAAACAATCGAGTAAGTACTTCAAATATTTTAGGTATGGGTACATTACTTGATCCATCGGTATTGACAATTGGTTTTGCCCGCAGATTTGCGACTTATAAGCGCGCTGATCTGATTTTTTATGATCTGGAAAGATTGAAAAAGCTCGTAAATAATAGGTGGCAACCAATTCAGATAATATTTGCAGGCAAAGCCCATCCAGCAGATGATCCCGGGAAAAGAATACTTCAAAAGATATATAATTTTGCACGTGATCCTGGTCTGTGTGGCAGAATTGCTTTTATTGAAAACTATGAAGAACAATTCGCACAATATATGGTTCACGGTGTGGATGTATGGCTGAACAACCCCTTGCCACCTATGGAAGCCAGTGGAACCAGCGGCATGAAAGCAGCCCTAAATGGTGTGCCTCATCTGAGCATCAAAGATGGGTGGTGGCTTGAAGGTTACAACGGAGAAAACGGATGGGCTTTTAATCATGAAGAATCCGAGGGCAATGAAGATCAAAAGGATGCGGAAGCAATTTACCGGATTCTGGAAGATAATATCATTCCACTTTACTATAAGTTCTCAGATGATGGAATTCCAGACGACTGGGTTAGAATAATGAAAAATTCCATTAAAAGTAATGCTGCAAAATTTTCCACGCGCAGAATGGTTAAGGAATATATTAATAAATTCTACATCAAAGAATTGAAGGTGGTCCAAAAGGCTTAATGCCTGAATCTTGCATGATTCAGCGAATACAATAAAAGGCAACTTGTATTCAAAATTGTATTATGGCTTATACAATATACTAATTCCTCAATTTATTAGTCATATTCCTCCTTTGTGCCTTAGTGGCTGAACTGTTACAAATAGAGGAATTTAGGAATATAACTATGGCAGGCTCTTCAAAGACCCCTCGCATTCTTATAGTAACTCCGGAAGTTACCTATCTGCCCAAAGATATGGGAAACCTTGCAAATTATTTCACGGCCAAGGCAGGAGGGCTTGCCGATGTCTCAGCAGCCTTAATCAGCGCCCTGTTTGAACAGGGAGCCGATGTTCATGTGGCGCTTCCGGACTACAGGGCTATATTCGGCGACAACATTGGCCCCTTATGGCCTCTGTTAACGCAGGAAATGAACACATTCCAGAGCAGTATGCCGGAAGAAAGGGTGCATCTTGCAGAAGACAGAGCCTTTTATTATTTAAATCGTGTCTATTCGAATTATGGAGGTGAAAACATAAAGATAGCCCTTGCATTTCAGCGGGAGGTTATCAACAATATTGTTCCCCATGTGCGGCCGGATCTGATTCATTGCAACGACTGGATGACCGGCCTGATTCCGGCAATGGCAAGACAGCTTAACATTCCCTGCCTCTTTACACTCCATAATATTCATACTGTTAAGAGCCCCCTGTCCCATATTGAAGACAGAGGTATAGATGCAGCATACTTTTGGCAGCACCTTTATTACGAGAATATGGCATGTGAGTACGAGGAAACCAGGGAATCGAACCCTGTGGATTTTCTGATTAGCGGAGTTTTTGCCGCCCACTTTGTCAACACCGTAAGCCCGACCTTCATGACGGAACTGGTGGAAGGAAGGCACGAGTTTATTGAACGGCCATTAAAACAGGAGCTGGCCAACAAATGGGATGCCGGATGTGCCGCCGGGATACTCAATGCCCCCGATCCTTCATTTAATCCTGTCATTGACAGGGCTATTAATTTTCAATACGGCCCGGAGAATCATGTTGAAGGCAAACAAAACAACAAGCTTTTTATACAGCAGGTATTAGGGCTTATTCAGGATGACAGGGCGCCTTTATTTTTCTGGCCTTCCCGTCTTGATATGATTCAAAAAGGTTGTCAGTTGCTGTCTGAAATCCTTTATGAGGTCGTTTCCCGCTACTGGGACCAGAAGCTGGAGATTGTTTTTGTGGCTAGTGGTGAGTTTAAGAGACATTTTCAAGATATTGTAAGTTATCATCATCTGTATAACAGGGTTGCCATATGCGACTTTGATGAGCGTCTGTCACGTCTTGCCTATGGGGCGTCAGATTTTGTGCTGATGCCTTCACTCTTTGAACCATGCGGCCTTCCCCAGATGATAGGTCCGATTTACGGGACGCTTCCGGTAGCTCATGATACAGGGGGAATCCATGATACGATTGTACAGATGGATGTTGATAATAACAGGGGCAACGGTTTTCTTTTTAATATATTTGATTCAGGGGGGCTGCTTTGGGCAATTGAACAGGCCATGCATTTTTACAAATTACCCAGGGAGATAAAAGAGCTTCAGACAGAACGGATTATGAACCAGAGCCTCGCCACCTTCAACCATGCGCTCACAGCGGGCCGGTATATTAAACTGTATGAAAAAATGCTGCTGCGTCCGCTCATTAATGAGGATTAAGGGGTCGGAGATCAGAGGTCAGAGGTCAGTCACTGACGCGCAAAAGCCATAACTAATTTTAAAACGGCTAAAGTATTACAATTTTACGAGGCCTGAATTTAATTATACATGAAACTAACTGCCGACCCATTAAAGCGACTTCTTGATTCCGATCCTTATCTGCGGCCCTATGAAAAGGTTCTTAGAAGCAGACAAAAGCGAATCCACGAAACCGAGGAGATGCTGACCTGTGGAACAATGAACCTGCCGGAATTTGCGTCCGGCCATCAATATTTTGGCCTTCATTTCTCCGACAATGAGTGGATATTCCGGGAATGGGCGCCCAACGCCGACGCAGTCTATCTGCTAGGAGATATGACTGGCTGGCTGGAAAAAGCGGCGTTTGCCATGGATCGGATCAAAAGAGATGGTGTATGGGAAATCCGGATGCCTGAAGGGACGTTGAAGCATGGGGATCTCTATCGGCTTCGTATCCATTGGCATGGCGGGGAAGGAGATCGTATTCCGGCGTATGCGCGACGTGTGGTGCAGGATCCTGAAACGTTGATTTTTAATGCCCAGGTTTGGCTTCCTTCTTCCACCTATAAATGGCAATGCAATGATTTTCGGTGTCCATCCGGCGCTCTCTTCATATATGAAGCACACGTCGGCATGGCCCAGGAAGAGGAGAAAATCGGTTCATTCCGTGAATTTACCAGACATATCCTCCCGCGGATCATTGATAGCGGTTATAATATACTTCAGCTAATGGCAATCCCTGAGCATCCCTACTATGGTTCATTCGGTTACCATGTATCGAGTTTTTTTGCTGCTTCCTCAAGGTTCGGAACACCGGAAGAACTAAAGGAGTTGATCGACACAGCCCACGCAGCCGGCCTTGCGGTGATAATGGACATAGTTCATTCCCATGCTGTGTCAAATGAGGTGGAAGGGCTAAGCTGTTTTGACGGCACTTACTATCAATATTTCCATGAAGGCCCCCGCGGGTTTCACGAAGCCTGGGATTCCAGATGCTTTGATTACGGCAAATACCAGGTTCTTCATTTTCTTCTTTCAAACTGTCGCTTCTGGCTTGACGAATACCGCTTTGACGGTTTCCGCTTTGACGGAATTACCAGCATGCTCTACCGGCATCACGGCCTGGGAAAGGCCTTTACTTCTTATGAGCAGTATTTTGATGACAACGTGGATGAAAACGCGCTCACGTATCTGGCTCTGGCCAACAGGCTCATCCATGAAGTGCGGCCGGACGCTGTTGCCATTGCCGAAGATATCAGCGGAATGCCGGGGCTGGCCATGCCGTTATCTGAGGGCGGAATCGGTTTTGACTACCGGTTTGCAATGGGCATTCCTGACTACTGGATCCGGCTGATTAAGCATCTGCCGGATGAAGAATGGCATATCGGACATCTGTGGCATGAGCTGACCAACCGGAGAAAAAACGAAAAGACTATCAGTTACTCTGAATCGCATGATCAGGCTCTTGTGGGAGACAAGACCCTCATCTTCAGGCTCATTGGTTCAGACATGTTTAGTCACATGCGCGTATCTGATGAAAATATCATGGTTGACAGAGGCATAGCCCTGCACAAGCTTATCAGATTAATCACCCTGACAACTGCCGGCAGCGGCTATCTCAACTTTATGGGCAATGAATTCGGACATCCGGAATGGATTGATTTTCCACGTGAAGGGAATGCATGGTCATACCGTTATGCACGACGTCAGTGGCACCTTGTTGATGATCCTGACCTGAAGTATCATTTTATTGCGCATTTTGACCGTGACATGATTGCATTGGCCAAACGTTTCCGGATCCTTGAGTTCCCAGGACCGCATCTTTTGTTTGAACATTTAAAGGATAAGGTTATTGCATTCGAACGAGGCGGTCTTTTATTTATGTTCAACTTTCATCCAATACGTTCTTACGACAACTATTCTTTTGAAGTATTACCGGGAAAATACCGGATGATCTTTGAAAGCGATGCTTCCGAATACGGAGGACATGGGCGGTTGCTTGCTGATCAATATCATCTGACATTGCCTGATACATCTCGCAGCAAGGAAAGGCATTTGCTCAGCCTCTATCTTCCTACCCGCACGGCTATAGTCCTGCAGCGTGTTGAAAGATGAAATTATATATTTCCCCACCTGTTCCAGGATAAATTCCTATTCTCCTGTGGATTTCTCCTATTAAAATGAATCCCTTCCTCTATTTACAATTCAAATAATTTAAGAGATATTCTTTGAACTTTGAAGCTTCAAATACCATTGCTCCCCATCTTGTTATAAAAAGATCACACAATTTTGAATTAAACTCACCAGGTTTGGCAATTCTTTTGTAAAAGAATTTCATAACAAATTGAAGGTGTGTAATGAAAATGAAAAAGATTGTGCTTAGTTCCAACCAGATAAAGCTTGATAATCCTTTGATTGTATTGATCAATGAGTTTTTCCCTGAATGCGAAATCTGTATCGCTCCAAGTGATAAGGATGACTTTGATGGGCATCCATCTGAATTTCGAATTGCGGATAAAGAAAGGAGAATTCATCATGGCAAGAAATCGTAAGATATTTGTTCACAGAAACAGCGAAAATATACACATGAAACTATCCGGCGATTTCGATGGAAGCTTAGCATCTGAATTGCTCAACCTCCTGAAAAAAAATTGTAACGCCGCTTCAAAAATCTTCATCCATACTGGCTGCTTGAGGGCAGTACACTCTTTTGGCCGAGAAGAATTTCATAAAAATTATAATGCTATAAACAGCCAATCTACACAATTATTATTTACGGGAAAATATGCTTCGCAACTGACACCATGAAACAACGACTTATTGAATATTATATCATGCTGACATTTTCCAACACAGGCATAACGGATTTATAAAAATTAGATTCCAAATAACTTATAGGTGTTCTCAATGAATGCTCCTCTTCCTTTAATTGGTGTTAGTCAAACAACAGGAAATATAAGGGAACTGATGAAGCACGTTGCCGATACAGGATTAAATATTGTAATATCCGGAGAAAGCGGTGTCGGCAAAGAACTTGTGGCACAAAATCTCTATTTTAGTTCTCCAAGAAAAGGAAGACCTTTCATAAAGGTCGATTGTGCAGCATTGCCTGAGGGATTGCTTGAAAGCGAACTCTTTGGATATGAAAGGGGCGCTTTTACAGGAGCTGAGCAAAGAAAAAGAGGCAAATTCAAGCTGGCCCATGAGAGCGTATTATTTTTAGACGAAATTGGCGATCCGTCTCTTTCTCTTCAATCCAAACTTTTTCATGTTCTTCAAAGTGGTGAGTTTTCTCCTCTTGGATCAGAAAAAGAGATAAAAACCAATACCTGGATTATAGCGGCAATAAATCATAATTTAGAACAAGATCTTAAAAATGGCAAGTTCGGAGAGGATTTATACTATAGGCTAAACATAATAAAATTTTATATCCCTCCTCTTCGCAACAGACCTGAAGACATTCCTCACTTAATTGAATATTACCTTCAAAAATATTCTAACTGTTTTAATACCAAGCAGCTTTTAAAACCGAGTAAAAGAGTTATGGCTAAGTTGTTAGCGTACCATTGGCCAGGCAATATAAGGGAGCTTCAGAATGTGCTTAAAAGAGTACTTGTATTAAAAAACTGGGAAGCGCTTATTAATGAGCTTTTCATAAGTGACACCTCCCCGAACAAAACAACTTTATCTTATATGAGAGCGAGGCAAGAAAATGATGCAACAACTATCAATAAATAAAAAAGAAAAAACACCTCTATCTTATGGTTATGAAAATTATATTGATTATTGTCTGCAGGTTGCAAAAGATAAGCTTTCAGGTGTTGTCTCCAACATTGAAGATTATGAAACAAACATTAATAAATATGAAAACATGGATTTTTTGCAGGAACCAAGAAACATATGCCTGCTGGATGAAGAATGCCTGACAAAATCAGATATTGCAAAAGCCTGGAAATGTGTTCTTGACGGAAAATTATTTTCAGAGCACGCTACGGCAGGGGAAGCAACACGGCTCGGCATGGGCCCAAAATACCTGATTAATATTGCCGAGGACTTGTCATTAGAAAAAATTGCGGAAATTATGAGCAGGGAAAGAAGTTTTGTTGTTAAGCCTGAGGAGGTTTTAGAAAAAGCAGGATGCCGTCCGGAGGAATTATTTCCTTTGTCCCTTGGTTCAAGACATATGCTGCAGTTCTCATATGATATCCATGAACTTGCAAAAAAGCATAACTATGATCCACAAAACGTTCTTTCAAGGCAGCATATGCTTGTTGTGCTTAATGAAGCCGCTGCAAATAAGATTATCAGGGAATTTATTAACAACAGGTTTTTTGGTTTCAACAATGAAAATGTATTATTCATGGTCCAGAAAGCATACCATGGAATAAACCTGGTTATTGGCAAATATGTTTATAATAAAAATACATCAAAACGCCTCCATAACCACGGTCAAATGGTTATGCAGCAAACCATGGATAATCAGATCTTCAACATTGATAATAAGGGCAACAAAACCTTTCTTAAGAGCGATGAGTTTGGGGAAATCCTGAAAGAAATGGATGACAAGATTTCCTATAATATTGAAGACTTGGGCTATCTTACGGCCTCAATAGATTATGAAGGTCTGGCATTAGCATTAAAAAAAGCTGAACATGGCTATAGAATGCTAATGGAAATTGTCGGCAATGATTCGGAAAACCCTCAAAAAGGCGGAATGGCGGCTTTTGATACCTTACTTGGGAAAAATGTGATGATTGAAAGTTTTCAGCTCAAGGGAATAGAAAATCATGAAATAAAATACCTTAACAAGAATTTTAACCATTATCCAAAACCATATGATTCATGGTTGGTGTTAAAAAAACACGGACTAAACATGCCAATAGCCATTAAGGATAATGCTATCTATTTTCAGCCCGTTCAGGGTGACATTAACTTTCTTGTAAAAACCGAATTTTTCAAAAGAAAAGTGTTAAAACCAATAAAATCGTGGAAATCTCCTGAAACAACACCCCTGGCGATTAAATATATGCACATACAGGATCGGCAGAACGGCTTCAAGAAATATGCTGAATCCATTATAGGATCAAAGTGTTACAATTATGGCAGATAAAAACAATACAGATATCCATACAAAACACATAAAAACAGCTAAGACATCAATTAGCTATAAGGATAAGAAAAATAACAATTACCTGGATATCAACGAACTTGTTAGAAGTATTCAGCGTGCCGAAAATAACGTTGATTGTTTCCGCAAGGGACATAATGATTGTGATCAATTTGATTGTGCATGGAGAGAGTATTGTCTGGATGGCAGTCGAATCCCCAAAGAAAAAATAAAGACAAAGAACAAAGCGCCCTTCAGGCGGATTAAAAAAACAGCGTGAACGCTTATATTCACTCACTTTAAAAGGATTTTTATTTTATAATTTCCTATACAATAAAAAAGGAGGGTACGATGAAAGAATTTAAAAAAATTTTGTTCCCGGTAGATCTGTCTGAATTTTCACCAAAACTGGTACCTCATGTACTGACAATGGCGGAAAAATTCGGATCGGATATTTGCCTTTTATTTGTAGGTCGTATTCTTGGCCATTTCGCAAGTATTTATGTTCCGCACCCTTCAATCGACAGGTTCGAAAATGAAATTGTTGAAGGAGCAAAAAAGCGGCTTCAAGAATTCAAGGAAGAACATTTTCAGGCTTTCCCTGACACAAAAGCCGTAGTGTTATCCGGTGACATTGCAGAAGAAATTCTAAATTATATCGAATCTGAAGGAGTTGATTTAGTAATTATGGGTACTCATGGCAGGAAAGGGTTGGAGAAAATTGTTTTCGGCTCAGTTGCTGAACGTGTTGCTAAAGGATCTACAGCACCTGTGCTTCTTTTGAATCCCCATAAAATATAATAGGATAGAGTCAAACTTTTTCGATAAGCTTTTAACAACAGGCTATTTGACCGGTTCGATTGAGCAAAAGACTAACGGGGCAGATATGCTTCAATTTTTTGTGATTGAGAATCGGTCAAACCTGCATTTCCCCCTGGCCCAACGTTTAACCGATTAAGATAATAGGCTTACTCAGTCCCTTTTAACTCCCATTTCTTTCAATGATTCTTTCAGATATAAAATCTGATCCGAGTTCCGGGCTAAGAGTATAACGGCAAAATTGCCTGTTTCTGGTAATGCATCACAGTTAAAAGGAAAAACGGAATTTAATTTATTACCGTCATAAAGTACTGGTTTAATACGTTCAGTGAGCGCAAGAAATGAACATGGGGATGTCTTGATCTTTATGAATTTCCAGTATGGAATGGGGGATGTCAATTTTTCAATGTTGTCTACAATCATGCTCACATAAGAGGAACCATTAAAGCGGGCGTTATTTTCAACAGGAAATATACCCTCATCCGACACAATATAATCGATACCGACTACACCCCTATATCCGAATTCAGCCATATTGTTTACAATTTTCATAGATGTCTCTGTGATGTAATTTAAAAAGTCTGGTGAAGTTTTTTCTCCTTTGAGGGTAGCTGTATGTACCATGCCTCTTTCGCATATTTGGTCCCGCATGCCAAGATGGGTTATTTTTCCATCTCTTCCGATTACCCATTGATCGTTCGGAGAAGAAACAACCATGCTTATCCGGTTGACACATACAGCTCGAAGCGGGAGCCGACGATAACGTGTGGAGGCGACATTGTGCAAACCACCCCACGACCCTACACCCCAGCGCTCATGACGTCGTGACTGACAACATGTCGGAGCTGCGTCGACATTTTGCTGGTGTCAGAACGAAATCCAGGGTCGTATGTGTCAACCGGATAAGCATGGAAACAACATTCAGGAAGGGCTCAATGACAAGCACCTTTTCACCGCTATTTGCTATTTGCCGATACAATTTAGAAATATCATTGCCTTCTGTTTTGTATAACGACATACCGGCTTCACCCAGAGTGCCGCGGATAATTACAGTTTTGCATTTTGATAGATAGCTGTTAATAATCTCTTTCATTTCAAGACGATTTTCAGGGTAGATTTCAAATAAATTGCCTTCAACAACAGGTATGCCCAATTGGCGGCATATAGTCTTAAAAGACGCCTTGTCATTATATTTTAATGTTGCCGGCTTCAGTTGCCCCGAAAAGATCAGCACCAAGGGTTTCTGCGGCTTCAGTTTCCATATGCCCTGAAAACCATGGAACGTATACCGGTTTCCTGCCGGTCTTTTGAATTATCTTTTTGATTGGTTCGGGATTATTTACGATAAGTTCCGAGAGGGTCATCTCCCTTGACTGAGCCTCATATTGGACAACATGATCTGGTCCCAGACCATGTGAATGCAGCCAGTTGTGATACTCGATGTCCAGTTTTCCGCGTAAAACCACCAGATCATCCCGGCAAGCTACAGGGAGCGCTCTGTCACATTTTGAACTTACAGATGCATCACGTCGCGGGAATTGTGAAAAATTATCTGTCCCGTAAATTATTAACTCTTTGTCATTACTCGATATACATTTCCTGAGTGGTTGATATTTGTTCATATACTTTCTCGGATTGATTACAATTAAACTCAGTTCCACTGCATCCAACCGTAGATAACTGTCAATACCAAAGTGTAGGCCATAAGAACATAAAACCATTTTCCGGCAAATTTAGGCGTTCGTACAGGGGCTAAATTAAGCACCAAAAATACCATCAATAGTGCATAAAGGATTATTGAAAAAACTTTATGATTAATAAAACCTTCAAACAAAAACACAAAGGCAAGAATAATAACATTGTTGTCTAATGCCAGCCCCATGTAGGTTTTATCGTCAATCAGTCCGAAAATGTTGAAATAACTCAATCGGATAGCGCTGGTGGCGACAATAAGAAATGCTCCCGGCAGGAACCAAGGACTGAACTTACCATAGCTTAAAAGAAAAACAGCAGGGAATACTCCAAAACTTACAATATCTATCAGTGAATCAAGCTGGCCCCCAAAAGCTCGATGGTGATCTGTTCGCCCCGTCATTTGGCGAGCAATGATTCCATCAGCCCAGTCAAATAAAACAGCCCACAGAACTCCAATTATCGCAACAGGAAAATTGCCCAAAATAGCGTAGTAAATACCAAGCACCGCACATAACAGGCCTGCAAGCGAACAGATATTGGGAAGATCCCCGGCAAAAGAAAGCATTGTGGGTTGATCTGGTTGTTGAGGTTTGGGATTTGTCATTATTTTTATTCTTCTTTAGATTCTTACAATGTTTAGTCTGAGAGTTTATCTCTCAAATCTGTATCGGCTTGTTATTATTAATCTTTTTAAAACACACGGGTTGAAGGAATTTAGATTGAAGGGGTGACGAGTTTTTATCTTCAGCCTTCTACCTTCGGTCTAAAAGCCTTCAGCGCAGCCGGCTATTTTTTTAAGTCCATTACATCAATTAATGCTTCAACTAATTTACAATTCTCTGCTTCTGTACGGCTGGCAATCCGAACATAACGGTCAGAATCCGGTTGAGTTTTGTCCACACAGTCCTTTATGTATATATTATGTTCAATAAATAATTTTTTCGTAATTTCAGGAGCGCGTTGCACATAATCGGGCAGGCGACAGAAAATAAAGTTTGCATCAGGTTTGAAAACAGTCATACCTTCTATACCACAAAGTTTTTTATACAGGTTGTCTCTGTCTGTTCGAACTTGTTTACAGCTTTCAATAAATTCCTGTTTGTAATCGGGTAAAAGCCGCAGAAACTCTTCCGCAAATCCGTTAATATTCCAAATATGCACGCCGTTTCTTATCGCTTCGGCAAATTTTGAATTTGCAGTCAGCATATAACCGATCCTAAGCCCACAGATACCATAGGCTTTGCTCATGCTTTTAAAAATTGCCATATTCGGGTAATTTTCGATTTCTTGTTCCAGGCTTATTTGATCCGGGTTCTCTACAAAATCTAAAAATGATTCGTCAATAATCAGCATGCAGTCATAAATTTCAAGTTTTTTTGCAAGCCGAATGAGATCGGGTTTGGGAACTAACATAGATGTTGGATTGTTGGGCGTTACCACAACAGCTACATCAGCTTTTACTCTGATCGCTTCCGCAGCAAATTTATCCACATCCAAGTGGAAAGATGGGAACTCAAGCGGAAATTCGATTACCTGGCCTGAAGGCGCAGCATTTGCATATTCATTGAAAGAAGGTACAGGAACGATTAGCTTGCCTGATATGTGACCGGATACTATTTTTATTAGTTCTGCAGCTCCGTTGCCCACAACAATTCTTTCAGCGGGCTGGTCAATTAGTTTGCCAATAAGCTCAGCAAGGGCATCCTGTGCCACCGGATAATTCAAAACAAGGTCGTGAATTTGATCTTTAAAGCTTGTAAAAACAGCCTCTGGTGGGAAATAAAGATTATAAAGATAGGCATGATCTATAAAATTATGCCGATAGTAACCACCGTGTTGAACAGAGATGAATTCGAATTTTTCAGATTGAGTCTTATAATTATTTTCTGACATTTAAGATTCCTGTTGTTTCCAGGGGGGAAGTTACAGCATTGATCAATTGAATGTTTAAAAAATCGGGGTGTGAAAGAGCAACAATTTCCGTACACGTATAATTGTCTGATGAAAATAGTTTTTCAGCCTCTGCCAGATCTTCAATAGTGTCTATTTCATACCATGGCTTGCCGTCAAAAGAGACAATTTTAAAAAAGAGGCTACCATCAGCAATCATTTCTGCAAATATGGTTTCGTAATAGTCATTTACTTTGCCATCTGAAATATGCTGGTCTAATTTTTTTACAATACGATGCCACGAAGTAAGTGAAATGCTGTAAATATTAACGGTCTTATATTTGATCTCACCAAAGGAGTCTGCGTTGTCCGTCAAAAATGCTTTAACCTGTTGAGATTGATTGATTGTAACACAGGTCCCATTCATCCAGGGTTGCATCTTGGCGACAGCTATTCTGTCAGGATACAGCATGTCGTCCAGAAGTAATTCATCAAAAACAAGATCACTTTCGAGCAGCAGAAATGGCTCATTAATAATTTCACGTGCCATCCAGAGAGAATAGACATTATTGGTCGTCTTGTATAACGGACTGAAAATATAATCGATTTTTATGCCCCCTGCCTGATTTCCCAGAAAATCCCTTATATGATTTTCAAGATGTCCTGTGATCACAACCAGACGCTTGAAACCATACTGATTCAGACTGGAGATCAGTCGTTCAAGTATCGACATGGCATTGACTATTGTTAGGCATTTAGGCTCATTCCGCGTCAAGGGATACAGGCGGCTGCCTATGCCGGCAGCAAGAAGTAATGCGGTGGTCACACGTTCATTATTAGGGTAGCTATGCTTCAAATTTATTTCCTTTCCTTAATTGTTCAATATCTTACAGTATGGCTTGTTGGAGGAAAAACGAGTCCGCAGCTTCGCAAATTGCCAAGCAACGATCTACATTAAGAAGATAACGTATAGAGTTTTATCTATTGTCCCGCCGTACAAGAATACTGGAAAGACCAGTCTGGCGGAAACAGTTTGAAAAGCTCGGACGATACGTTTTCTCGGCGGGATGATGGATAAAACTTGGTTGGACGGGGCCGCTCCGATCAAGCAGCTAATTACCTACCATTATCTATGGGGATTGTAAAGCTATGATTCCGCATCACAGCAATTCTCGGCGAAACCGCAGATTAGCACCAAATACGATAAAGGTGACAAATATAGGCCTGAAGTTGATAGAAAATAAAATTTGAAGCAGTAAATGTCCTATAATCGGATTATTGGGAGTTCGGGAGCGGTGGATTTTGGTTCTTAAACTGGTTTGACAATAACCGTTTCGGTTGTTATATAGTTACAGACTCAAATAAGACGGTGAAACACCGCACTACTCTACTGGCTACCGCTTAATCGGGCCATGATGCTAAAGTTTAATAACCATACTATGTTGCGCCGGAAAAGGATTCTTGTCGGCCGGTGGAAAGGAGCCATATTGAAGAAAAGATCAATGTTACGAAAAGTTATTTATTCATTTCATTAGTGCCTTCCCCTGTCATTGAGTAAGATCTTTTTTAGTTCCCGCATTGTGAAACGCATTGAATGAGGACGTCGGGTGTTTACACAGTATAAGGACGGCACCAATTCGTTTCTAAGCAGCATCCAGAGAATTCGGTAAGCGTCCATCAAGGAATTTTCTCCAAAGCATGTCTTAGTTTTCAAGCGGTTATATTCCTCTCCGCTCGATTAGAGAATTAAATTCCGGATTAGCCCTCGAATTTCTGCCTGTGGATTTTTCAATACAATTTTTTCGAGTATAAGCTTGAGTTTCAGGAAGCAAACTTCAATTATACAAAACTATCAATAGGAGGGAAATAATCTATGGTTAAAATCAAGATCGCGATTGTAGGAATTGGAAATTGTGTCAGTTCACTTATTCAAGGGATTCACTATTACCGGGATAAAAGCCCGGAAGAAGTCACTGGCCTGATGCACTTTGAAATGAATGGCTATAAGCCGGGAGACATAGATGTTGTCGCAGCCTTTGATGTTGACAGGCGCAAGGTCGGGCAGGATGTGCATGAAGCTATTTTTGCCAAACCCAACTGCACGACGGTTTTCTATTCTGATCTTCCCCAATCCGGTGTATTGGTTCGGATGGGTAAAATTCTGGACGGAGTTGCGAGCCATATGCAGGATTATCCTGAAAATAATTCTTTCGTTGTGTCCGAGGAGCCGGAGCTGACCGAAAAGGAAATTGTTGAGATCCTTAGAGAATCCGGCGCCGATATCCTGCTCAACTATCTTCCCGTGGGGTCTGAAGAAGCTACCAGGTTTTATGCCAATTGCGCGCTGGAAGCAGAAGTCGCTTTTATCAATAACATTCCGGTGTTTATTGCCAGCAATCCGGCATGGGCCAAACGCTTTGAGGATAAAAACATTCCTATCATCGGTGACGACATCAAATCGCAAATGGGCGCTACCATCACCCACCGCATACTGACCGACCTGTTTAAAAAGCGCGGCGTTAAGTTGGAGCGCACTTACCAGCTCAATACAGGGGGCAATACCGATTTTCTCAATATGTTAGAAAAAAAGCGCCTGGCCACAAAGAAAGAATCCAAGACCGAGGCTGTTCAGGCCGTGGCTGCCAAGCGCCTGGACGATGAAAACATCCATGTCGGACCCAGCGATTACGTGCCGTGGCAGAAGGACAACAAGGTCTGTTTCATCCGCATGGAGGGCAAGCTGTTCGGTGACGTGCCCATGAATCTCGAAATGCGCCTTTCTGTGGAGGATTCACCCAATTCTGCCGGTGTTGCAATTGACGCAATCCGCTGTGCAAAACTCGCTTTGGACCGTGGCCAGGGCGGCGTACTTCAAGGGCCGTCAGCCTATTTCTGCAAGCATCCCGCACGACAGTTCACAGACGATGAGGCGTTTACCATGGTCGAAGACTTCATCAAAGAAGATGGCGCTTTAAGACTTAAAACACTGAAACTGGCAAGTTAAGCTTTGTTCTTGCCCGAGAACGGAGTCAATGAGCATGAAATGTCTGATTATAGCCGCCGGCAAGGGGAGTCGGCTTAAGCAGCAAGGTGACAGCAAGCCCCTTATTCCAATTCTGGGGCTGCCCCTGATCGAAAGGGTTATCCGCACCGCCATGGGGGCTGGAGCAGACGATTTTTTGGTTGTTACCGGATACATGGAGGAGCTTGTCCGCTCTTTCCTGGTCAGCCTGTCCGATCGCCTGGAGTGCAGCATAACCCCCATTTTTAACGAAGATTGGGAAAAAGAAAACGGCCTTTCGGTGTTAAAAGCCAGGGAATACCTGCAAGAACCATTTTTACTGCTCATGGCTGACCATCTCTTTGATCCGTCCATAGCCCGTGAGTTAATGGCGCTTGCCTTATTCGACGATGAAATCGCTCTCGGCGTGGATGGCGATACCGGTAATTCCTCTATCGATATGGAGGATGTTACCCGGGTAAAAACCAAAAATGGCAAGATACTCGACATCGGTAAGGGCTTGACCAATTTTAATGCTTTTGACACAGGTATTTTTTTATGTACGCCCGCTATTTTCAATGCGTTGGAGCACAGCGCAAAGCAAAACCGCGATACTACACTATCCGGAGCGGTGAAGATTTTAGCTGCCGAGGGCAAGGCCAGAGCGTTCGAAATAAGCGGACGCTTCTGGATTGACGTGGATGATCCGGCGGCTTTCAGTCGTGCGGAAACCATCATTTTGGCCAATTTAAAGGACAAGCCCAACGATGGCCCGGTATCGCGTTATTTAAACCGCCCCTTATCTGTGAGGATTTCTCGCCGACTAGTAAACCATCAAATCACCCCTAATCAAATATCCCTGTTTTCATTCCTGTGTTCGGTTCTGGCTGCAGGCCTGTTTGCTCTTGAAGGTTATTTTGCACTTTTGCTGGGCGGTCTTGTGGCACAGTTTGCCTCGATCTTAGACGGATGCGACGGCGAAGTAGCCAGACTCAAATATCAATCTAGCGCTTACGGCGGATGGTTCGATGCAGTGCTTGACCGTTATGCCGATGCTTTTCTGCTTTTCGGTCTCACATGGCACGCTTATGCAGCTAAAATGGATAGTTTCATTCTGTTGATCGGATTTATGGCGATTATCGGTTCTTTTATGTTGAGCTATACTGCCGACAAGTACGACAGCCTCATGCGCGACCTCATCTCTCACGGTAAGAGATTGCGCATGGGCCGCGATATCCGTGTCTTTCTGATATTCCTTGGCGCCGTATTCAACCAGGCTTATTTGACACTGGTTGTGATTGCCGTGGTGATGAACATTGCGACCATACGCCGCCTCATTATCTGTCGAAATCATGGATAGTATCGACTGCGCCAAACAAAATATCAGAAAGATTATTTCAGACTCCAGGGTGCCGGAAGATCCGATTCATGCGGAAAATACTCTTGAGTGGTTGTTAAAGCTTGATCCCGAAGCTGATCAGGCGTTGCAGATCGCAGCGCTTGCCCATGATATCGATCGAGCTGTTGAGGCGCAAAAAGTGCGTCGCGCAGATTTTAGTGATTACAATGCATTCAAGGCTGCCCATGCTCGTAACGGAGCCGGGATTTTGAGGGCAATTCTTAACAGGTGTGGCGTAGCCAGGTCTATTGCGGATGAGGCCTGCCGCCTGGTAACACTTCATGAGGTTGGTGGTGATCCCCGTTCCGATCTGCTCAAGAATGCAGACAGTATATCCTATTTTGAAGTGAATATGCCATTGTACTACCAGCGCGAGGGCCGGGAGGAGACCATACGTCGCTGCAACTGGGGCTATCGGCGTCTGTCGGCACGGATGAAAGAGGTCGTTAAAACCATAACGCATGAAGATGAATCAATAACACGTCTGCTCAAGAAGGTGATTTGTGAACAAAACCAACACAATTATGATGCCTCAGGATGATAGTTCAAAGGCAGCACCAGGTCAGAGGGGTCAAGGTCAGAGGGGGTCTACTTTTGACCCTTATTAATTTTGAGCAAGGGTCAACCGTAAACTTGACCCCCATTTCCTGAACCAATCAGAATCTCGGCGTTGATTCGGAAGCGTGTCAATGCTGGTGTGCTCAATCGCAAAATATCCAGCAATCGCGTCAATGTCCGAGGTCTTCCGATTCTCTTTATCGGGCCGCCGATCAACTTTAAGGTCGGGAAAACCGACTTTCCGCAGATAAGCTACGAAAGCATTTATGACATCCTGATCATTCATAAACTTGGCTTTTTATGAGAACAACCCAATGCTCGGGATAACCGGTTTGGAAAAGCGCCGGCTTTTTCAAATCCGAGTTCATCCCATTGTTGAGCGATTGTGTGCGTGCAACTATTTTTTCAAAACCTGACTCAATACTTCCAGCAGCTTGCTCATGGTGTATGGCTTTGCGGCGATGCCTTTGAAGCCACATTCAGCATAGTTTGCCATAACAGGATCATCGGCGTATCCGCTGGAAACAATTGCCCTGGCTTCCGGATCAATCTCCAGAATGTCCTTGATCGCTTCCTTCCCGCCGATCCCGCCGGGGATTGTAAGGTCCATAACAACAACGTCAAAGGGCTCGCCGACATCCAGCGACTGTTTGTACATTTCTATTGCCTGCTTGCCGTCGGGGGCTGTCTCAACCGAAAATCCACTTTCCTTCAGCATTTCCGTGACAACATCGCGGACTATTTCTTCATCATCCATCACAAGTAATCTGGCGGGTTGCTCTATGGTCGAGCGTTCCGCTGCAGGTTGCTTTGTTTCCGGCAGTCGCTGTGATTCGGAAGCGGGCAGGTATAGCGTAAAGGTTGTCCCTTTGCCGAGTTCCGAATCAGCGCTTATGTTGCCACCGTGCTTGTTCACAATTGAGTAGACCGTTGCCAGTCCCAGGCCGCTGCCTATCTGCTTGGTGCTGAAATAGGGGTCGAATATTCGGTTAAGGTGCTTCTGGTCGATGCCTATTCCCTCATCCCGCACTGTGACCTTGATAAATTTCCCCTGATTGAGACCTGACATCACGTTCTCTGGAATATTTGTATTCTCCAGTGTGATATACAAGTGTCCGCCATCGGGCATTGCCTGGTCGGCATTTATTGTGAGGTTAGAGAAGACCTGTTGCACTTGCCCCTTATCCACTTCAGACATCCACAGGTCTTCCGCCTGCTCAAAAACGGGCATTACATTGCTGCCTGAAAGGTTAAAACGCGAGACTTCCTCTACAAGCTCACCAAGGCTGACATCCTCCTTGACAGGCTCTCCACCCTTTGCGAAGGTCATCAACTGGCTGGTAAGATGAGTTGCACTATCCATGGATTGTTCCGCTTTTTCAAGGGACTTGAATGCCGGATGATCTTTGGAGAGCTTTCTTTTTGCTATTGAAATATTGCCGAACAAACCCATCAGGATATTGTTGAAATCATGCGCAATACCGCCAGCCAGCGTACCAATACTCTCGAGTCTCTGCACTCTCTGCAGCACCCCCTCCGTTTTCTTGCGCAGGGTGATGTCGCGATCCACTCCTCGATAGCTGTGGACATTCCCTGCCGCGTCAAGAACGGGAACGCCACTTGTCTCAAGGACCACGCGTCGGCCGTCTTTATGCAGATTGACGTTTTCTATCGCGACGATCGGCTCGCGTCTTCCGACCAGCCTTTTAAAGGTCGCGGCAATCAGTTTCGCCTCTTCGGGTGGCATCAGGTCAAAAGGCGTCTTGCCGACGACCTCCTCCGGTTTGTATCCGAGCATGTCCTCAACCTTTGGGCTGACATAAGTGTACACCCCATTTCGATCCACTTCCCAGATCCAGTCGCTGGAAGACTCCACAAGCACTTGGAACTGTTCCTTGCTCTTGCGTAGCTCTTCCTGCGCCAGCTTGCACTCGGTGATTTTTCTTTCCAACTCCGCTGTTTTTCTGGCAAATGAGTCTTCGAATGCCATAGATACCTCCTGCGTCCGCCCAACGCCTGAACTCATCCGCACCAGAAGCAACGATGACTATGCGAACCTACAAACGGCGAGGCTTCTGGTGTCGCGTACTGCTCATCCATCGAGTTGTGCCGGTTAGCCTTACACCATTGCCACAGCATTTTCATGAAACGATTTAGTCGTTTCCCTGCTGTTTTCTTCTTTATTACCCAGTAACCCCTTCGAGACTATGTCGACACCAATTTCACTTCTTCCCGTCACCTGGATCTTTTTGTCATCCATTTTTTTCTATTGTTTTAATGGCTTGGGTCATTTTAATAAGTTCCTCTGGTGAATAAACAGGAATTTTTGCGTACTTAAAACCAACGGCACCTCTCATTACTATAGCTTGGGCGCTTGCATGGCGAGCAGATTCATATAAAACCGCATCCTCAAAATCTGTAAATTTTGAGTTTATTGCTGCCTCCAATACAGCTCTGTTGACAGGTGCGATAGCAAAAATAGATAAAAGCTTCGATATCTCCTCTTCTGCTTGTTTTTTACCAACAACCTTGGTTGCAAGGTAGAAAATTGTTGTGACCGTCGTTGCTCCTAAAAAGCCAATGAACTCTCCTGCCTCAACCCATGAAAATATAACGGAAGCAGATGCAGAAAACGGTTTGCGGTCAAGCAAGACATCAAGGACAACATTGGTATCAAATAAAATATTCATA
>JAJSZW010000015.1 GCA_030262895.1 Deltaproteobacteria bacterium
GCTATATAACGCACAGATGGATGTTACTGTGGAAGACTATGTTGAAACCTGTGAGTGGATGGCCGAGGAAAATGAGGAATATTATCCCGGCCTTGAAATTCCTGTTGATAAAGAGGGGGCGGATATTATGTACGTAGTAAATGCCCGTGAACCAAAACATTATCCACAGGATCTTGCGGAAGCTGCAACTTTATTCCATTTAGCCGGTGAGAGCTGGACAGTCCCCAGCAGCAAAGGCTGGGAAGGAACAAGTTTGGCCATGTTTGCTGGTGACTGGGCATGTTGCAAACAGCAGGTAGAAAGTGTCTATGCGGCAATGGAACGGCTAAAAGTAAAGAGATATGTTGGCACAGAATGCGGCCATCAGCACCGTGCAACTATTACCGAAGGACCTTATTGGGCTGGGCGAAAAAACGGTGAGCCACCTGCCCCGGGGTTTCATTACGTTGAGTGGGTATTAGAGGCACTGGAAACAGGAAAGCTTAAGCTGGATCCAGCCAAAAAAATCAAAGAGCCTGTCACACTTCAGGATCCGTGCAACTATGTTAGAAATCATGGCTTGACTGATGTTACAAGAAAAATTATGTCGTATATAGCAGAGGATTTTCGTGAAATGAGCCCAAACCGTGAACACAATTTTTGTTGCGGCGGCGGCGGCGGCCTGAACGGTATTGGACGTTATAGAGAAGAAAGAAACATAGGCTTGAAAGTCAAACGTGATCAAATTCTGGCCACCGGAGCAAAATTTGTTGTTTCTGCATGCCATAATTGCTGGGATGCAATCAGGGATCTGGAAGAAGTTTACAAAATTGGAATCAAGTGGAGTTTCCTGAAACCTATTCTTCTCGATATGGTGATTGTGCCGGATCATTTAAAACCAAAAGAAGAGTAACCGTTGTATATGATAATAAAAAATTTGAGGCCGATTGGAGAATGAAAAAGAATAAGATAGTATTATATATAGCGATAGCGGGCTTGGCGTTTCTGTTTATTCTTGGAGCGGCATATGCTCAGGATGATATCAACTTGTTGGAACATGATGCCTTTATAGAACGCGAGAGGCCTGGGGCTGTTTTCTCGCATGCACTTCATACTGACGAGGCGGAAATCGATTGTTTGGCGTGTCATCATATATACGAAAATGGTGAGAATGTTTGGGATGATTCTGCTGAAACCGAGTGCGCCGGATGCCACAAGCTTGAGGTTGATGGCAAAACGATACCGCTAATGAAGGCATTTCATGAAAACTGCAAGGGGTGTCATAAAAAGGAAGGTAAAGGCCCACTTACATGCGGTGAGTGCCATCCAATAAAAAAGTGACTTTAGCAACATGTGGACATGTGGCGTTAGGGCTCGGTCAAAAAGCTTGCTTTCATTAGATTTACATGCTTTTGCAGTTCAATATATTTTTGTGGTTAATCCGCCCAAGATCGCTTTTCTCAAAAAAGGAAGCAAGAGGGGGCTACCAACTTAAAGCGGAACACTTTTCGCCATTTTGGTCCTATGGCAATTCCACAATCAAGCAAAATCTAAGGAGTTGCTATCTGATTGAATTTATAGGCTGTCCCACCTTAGGTCGGTAGCCGCAAGAGGGTAAATGCCTAAATGAGGCTGTCAACTAAATCGCGCTATGGCACAAGGGCTATGTTGGATATAGCTATAAATTATGAAAAAGGCCCTGTTTCCGTGAAGAGTATGGCAGACCGGCAGGGTATTTCTGTTAAATACATGGAACAGCTAATCTCGCTATTGAAAGTGGCAGGCCTCATCAGGAGTGTTCGTGGAGCTAAAGGAGGATATACGCTCAACAAAGATGTTTACCAGATTAACCTGCGTGATATTATTGATGCTTTAGAGGGATCTATGTTCCCTGTGGATTGTGTTGATAATCCTGAGATATGTGATCGAGCTAAGAAATGTGTTACCTATGAGATATGGAAAAATATACAAGATACAATAAACAATATGCTGGATTCCTTAACACTTGCCGATATGGTTGAACGTCAGCTTAAAATAAATAGCACAAAACCTTTCTCCGAAAAATAATTCCCGAACTTTGGTAGTCCATACAAAGCAATGCAGGTTTGAAAATACCGCCTTGTATTACCTTGCAAACACCTGATTTTTCGCTATGTGTTAACATTTTGTATGGGTACCAAAGTATCGTCTGCGAATTCTGAATGGCAAAGTGGGAGATAATGACCGAGCCCTAACACTTTTAATTACACCCCCAAGAAAATTTTCAGTTCAGAAGCCAGGGAATTGTGTGGTTAGAGAATACCAAAATCTTTTAGCGTGTCGTTAATGCCGAGGTTTTTGACTTTCAATCTTAAGAACTCTGAAATTGTTGGTTGATAAGGTTTTAGTTTAAGGAACATGCCGGCTTCTCTTGGAGTTCTGCCGCCTTTATTATTATTGCATGGCTTGCAGGAGGAAACGCAATTTTCAAAATCGGTTTTGCCGCCTCGTGATTTTGGTAGAATATGATCGATAGTTAATCTTACATTCTTTGCGCTACAATAAGCGCATTTGAATCCATCTCTCACAAAAATATTTTTTTTGCTAAAAGGTACTCTGGTTCTGTACAGAGTTCTTATAAGCTTGATTAATCTCATGACAGCAGGGATTTTAATCACAGCTCCTTCAGCTTTTCTGATTATTTTTTCTGAATGTTTTAATACCTTAACCTTGCCCTTAACCATCAGACACATGGCTCTCTTCCAGTCGACCATGTTTAGGAAGGTATAATCTGCGTTCAGCAAAACGCATTGAGGCATTTCGTCTCTCCAAATAGAAGATTATTTATACAAATATTAAAAAATAACAGATAACTGGATATAAGGCAATATTTTTATCAGCAATTCTCATTATGGAATATTTAATGTAATTTCAAAAGGTTGTGAGTTTTAATTAAATTTAAACAAGTCGGATTTTCTCTTGTTTTTACGGATTTTTCTGTATTTTTTGAAACGCGAATAGAGGCCGCAAAAAATTACCAGGCTATCAACTGTTCAGAATAATTGAAAAATATTGTTAAATTCCATAATGAGAATTGCTGTATTTTTATTGTCTGAAAAAGCGGCTGGAAATACTTCGAGGCACCTGGAAGCAAAAATAATAAAAAATCCTTGATTATTATTCAGTTCCGACTACAATATTTGCAACTACTCCGGTTCATATAAAGAGATCAAGCGAGTCAATTCTGTTCCTGTGAATAAGTTGATAAAGTCAGGAGAATAATTTGATCAGGAAAGCAAATATAAAGGATATAAAAGCGATTCATGGTCTTCTTCAGGACTATGGCAAAAAAGGCGAACTTCTTCCCCGCCCCCTGAGTGAACTTTATGACCATTTAAGGGATTTCTCTGTATATGTGGATAATAATGAAGGTGAAGAAAGGGTATTGGGCTGCTGTGCCTTGCAGTTTTGCTGGGAGGATCTTGCAGAAATACGATCCCTTGCAGTACATCCTGAGTATCTGGGGAAGAAAATTGGTTCAAAACTGGCTGATGCAGCTCTTGCCGAAGCAAAATCCTTTAATATAAAAAAAGTATTTACACTTACCTACAGGCCGAAATTTTTCGAGAAATACGGTTTTGTAAAAATACCCAGATCAGAGCTTCCTCTCAAGATATGGGGAGATTGCTTATTGTGTGTTAAATTCCCCGACTGCGATGAGATAGCAATGATGAAAGAATTATAATCGGGGGGGCTTGGTTTTGATGGTTAAGTATAGATTATGTTAAATGGAAGAGGAGGATATTTCCAGACACCCGGTTTTGGAATTATATGTTGAGCGCCGACTCTCAGCCAGTACAGATCGGGATTAAGTTCATGAAGTTTGCCATCATCAGGCGGTCTTGAATGGTTTGTATAGAGATAGGTTGTCTGAAATATGAAAACGCCTTTATTCCCTTCACGTGTAACCATATAGTTCTTTTTGAAAGTTTTTGGAGTAAGGCTGTTTGCCTCTGAAATCTGGTGTAATTCTTCGTCTGTAAACTTCATAAGAACTGACCTGGATACTCCTCTTTCGGAAATCCGCATCAAAGCCCTTGATTCGCTGCTTCCTACATACACGGTGCTAATACATGGAATTTTTTTCAGATACTGGGCTGCTACAATAGCAGCGGTCCTTCTGCCGCCGGCAGTGACATGAAGACCATAATATTCGAAAAACTTTTTTTGTATATCTTCTGCGTATTTATCTCCCTTTTCATATAGATCTTTTGATATATAGCGAAGACTTTGAGCCAGGGCTTCGGCTGCATCTGCAATAGGCCAGTCAATTTTTACATGAAAATGAGAAAGATTGTAGCGGTTTCTTGTCTTAATGCCCGGAGTTCTTTGAATAAGAAGGGCGTAATCGACTGGAAGAAGCATTCTGATAAAGTCATAAAAATGAACGGAGTCTATGTATTTCTGATTTCTGTCAAAGTCGTCTGAAAGTCGAAGTGTTTTAGAACGAAGAAGATTAGTCTTGGTGGACTTGTTTACATCGAAAAACCTTATATACTTCTTGTGAGCAGCCGGAATTGTATCTTCAAGAAAAATTACCAGGAAAGTATTCTGGCATTCATATTCCAGGTCAGGAATGCGGGCACGGGGTTTAAGCTCACGCTTTTCAACAAAGGGGTAAGGGATGTTTTTGTTTAGAAAATTTTTATAGGAATCTATAAGGGTGTAACCGACCATAAATTGGTCAAGCTCGTCTCTCAATAGTTCGTAATACGAACGTCTTAATTTATTCGCCTGACTGAGTTCTTCCCTTACACTCCAGAATGCCAATTTTTCTCCTTCCCTGATTCCTAACAAGCAAGGTCTTATTATCATTGTTTTAAATAATCGTCAACAACTACAGCTTTTTACCATTAATTTTTTCTATCCATCTATATAGATTTTCTTTATAACGAAAAGTTATAAATATTAACATAATGCATATGACAAGAATAAGCGCAAACATTTTATAGCTATGTTCAATAAGCAGTGAGCCTTGAAGGCTTAACATAAATGTTCCGGGCATACGTCCAATAGAAGATAGTATCATGAAGAGCTTGATTGGAATAGCGCTGAATCCGAGGAAAAAGCAAAGAGAGTCTTTGGGAAAGCCGGGGAAAATAAATAAAATAAAAACAGCTATGACTCCCTGATGTTTTATGATGGTATCGAACCTCTTTAGCTGCCTGGCTGGAATAAGTTTCCTGACATAATGTTCTCCTAAAAATCGTCCGATTAAAAAATTTATCCATGATCCTATAGTAAGGCCAATGCTTGAATATATAAACCCCCTGGTTGTTCCGAAAAGATATCCTCCAATAAAGCCGCTTGCTTCACCGGGAACGGGCGCGAACAGCACCTGTAAGATTTGAACTATAATGAAAGCTGCAGGTGCTCCTATTCCATTTCCATAGGAGTTTATAAACCCTTCGATTTTTTCCTTATTGGTAAAAAGATAGTAATATTTAGTGATATATTTGAATAAGGGTTCGCTGTATATGTATCCGGCCAAAGCAAAGACACATACAGCGGCAAGAAATAGAATTATATATTTGCTTGTAGAAGGTTTAAGGGGCATAAATTTTATATATTATTTGTAACTACTCAGCCTTCAGCCTGTTCACCTTAAGTATTATTGAGAGCAACTACGGCGGGTAATGACTTGCCTTCGAGCAGCGTTAAAAAAGCACCTCCGCCCGTTGATATATATGTTATCATATCACTCTTGCCGGCCCTGTGTACAGCGACGTCTGTATCGCCGCCTCCGACAATTGTCATCGCATAAGATTCAGCCACGCTGTTTACCATGTCAATTGTTCCCCTGCTGAAAGCATCTATTTCAAAAACACCCATTGGGCCATTCCAGATTATTGTTTTTGCATCTTGCAGAACTTCAGAATAAAGCAAAGAAGTTGCAGGCCCTATATCAAGCGCCATCCACTCGGAAGGTATCTCCTGTATAGGCACGGTCTTTACCTCGGCTTTTGAATTGAATTGGCTGGCCACTTTTGCATCAATAGGGAGGTAAAATTTTATTCCGTTCTTCGTTGCTTTTTTTATTATTGATCCGGCTACATCAATAAGATTTTCTTCAATTTTTGACTTGCCAATACTGCAGCCGGTGCTTTTTAGAAAAGTATTGGCCATAGCTCCACCGATTATAAACTTGTCAACATGTTTAAGCATGTTTTCTAAAGCCCCCAGCTTACTTGACACCTTTGAACCCCCTATAATAGCAACAAGGGGACGTTTTGGATCGGCTATGGCTTTTTTGAAATAATCAAGCTCCTTTTGAAGTAAAAAACCTGCAACAGATAAAGGTGCATATTTAGTTATTGCTACAACAGAAGCATTGGAACGGTGAGATACAGCAAAGGCATCATTAACATAAACATCACAGAGCTTAGCCAGTTCTTCTGCAAATCCATCGTCATTTTTTTGTTCTTCAGGGTGGAAACGCAGATTTTCAAGAAGTACAACATCGCCTGTATTCATGTTTGATACAATTTTTTCTACATCAGGGCCGACACAGTTAGGCGCCATTATGACATTTTCTTCAAGAAGCCTGGCAAGGCGCTTGGCAACAGGAGCAAGACTGAATTCGGGCACGATCTTACCCTTTGGCCTGCCCAAATGAGAGGCTATAATCAATACAGCATTATGGTCCAATGCATATTTCAAAGTAGGTAAGACAGCACGTATACGTGTATCATCAGTAATATTCTGGTGCTCATCCATTGGAACGTTAAAATCAACCCTGATCAGAACTTTCTTGCCTGAAATTGTTGTATCTTTGATGGATCTCATTAATTACTTTCTCCTTGCCCTTAATCCCTGATCCCTGACCCCCGACCCCTGTTCCTTAACCCTGCGATTGATGTCTTTCTTTTTGGACCATCTTTCCAGAAAGCCTATCATTTTGGACTCATAGGCCCTGTCAATAAATTCATCTTTAACTTTTAATCCACCCGGTCCCTGCATTGCTGATTTTAAGCACTCTGTTTTATGAGAGCAGGCAAGACAGGTTGCCGGAGTATTTCTAAGTCCGTTCTCTTTTTTGGGGAAAACAGAATCAATTACACCAAAGCAGGAAGGGTATTTTTTTTTATTCATCCATTTCCTGTTTGAGATCGCGGCTCATCAACCTGCGTGCAGCCTCTTCAGGTAAGACATCGTTATAAAGAATATTATAAATTTCCTGGCAGATAGGCATTTCAACACCTATCTTTCTTGACAAGTTATAAATGGACTTGGCTGTTTTTACTCCCTCTGCGACCATGCGCATTTCAGAAAGGATTTCGTTTAACTTTTTTCCCTCTCCAATTTTTTTGCCCACTGTGTAATTGCGGCTTAAATCTCCGGTGCAGGTAAGGATTAAATCACCAATACCTGCAAGCCCTGAAAAAGTATGGGCGCTTGCGCCTAACTTTAATCCAAGTCGCCTCATCTCTGCGAGTCCTCTCGTTATTAGAGCCGCCCTTGTATTTAATCCAAAATCAAGTCCATCTATTATTCCTGCTGCAATGGCGATAACATTTTTTACGGAACCGCCCAGTTCGACTCCGATTAAATCATCGGTAGTATAGGCTCTGAAGAACTCTGTGGAAAAAACATGCTGTACATATTTAGAAACATTTTTATCTTTTGAGGCTACAGTGACCAGAGTCGGCACCTTATTTGCGACTTCTTTGGCAAAGCTGGGCCCGGAGATAACCGCTATTTTGTCGTCTGAGATTTCAGGAAGAGCTTCTTTCAGTACGCCGGACATTGTTAAATGGGTTTTGTTTTCAATCCCCTTGGAGGCTGATACTATAATTGTATCCTTTGAGATTAAACCTGTAATTTTGCCGGCCATTTCCCTCATAAGATGTGATGGGACAACAATTATCAGCAAGTCTTTATCTGAGGCAACAGAGGATAGATCATTTGATGGAAATATATTTGAAGAAAGAGTAAAACCCGGAAGAAAAATTTTGTTTTCTCTATATTTTTCAATCTGGTCTTTAACTTCCTTTTCAAATACCCATAAATCAACTCTAAAACCTTTCAGGCCAAGATGATTTGCGATAGCTGTACCCCAGCTTCCTGCCCCCACAACACCTATCCTGGTTGAATCTATATCTATGTTATTTTTCATAATGATATTTTATTCTTCTTTTTCAATTATTCCTACAGCACCCACAACTTTCTCACCTTTATCCATATTGATGAGTTTTACACCCTGAGTATTGCGGCTAATAACTGATATGCCCTTAATATGCATGCGTATGATCTTGCCTGTATTCGTCATCAGCATAAGATCATCCACTTCCTCTACGAGCATTATTGAAACAACCTGCCCGTTACGCTCGCTGGTTTTTATTGTAATTACTCCCATGCCGCCGCGTTTTTGAACAGGATACTCGTCAATAGATGTTCTTTTTCCATATCCGTTTTCCGTTACAGAAAACAAGGTTTGACCATGGCTTAAAACTTCCATACCGACGATATAATCCCCGGCAGCAAGGCGCATTCCGCGAACACCTCTTGCAACACGTCCTATCGGGCGTGCATCTGACTCATGAAAGCGAATCGACTTGCCATTCGCAGAACACAAAAAGATATTCATTGTGCCATCGGTCATCCTCGTTCCAATCAATTCGTCACCAGGGGCCAGATTAAGTGCAATTATACCTCCGGTTCTAGGGTGGCTATAAGCCATAATATCTGTTTTTTTAACCAGTCCGTTTTTCGTTGCCATAAAAACATGGGAGCCGGGTTCAAATGACTTTACAGCAAGTACAGTAGCGAGCTTTTCGTCCTTTTCAAAGTTAAGAAGATTGACAATTGCCTTACCGCGGCTAACACGGCCATGCTGAGGAATTTCATAAACTTTACACCAGTAAACTTTCCCCATATTCGTGAAAAACAGGAAGGTATGGTGTGTTGAAGCAACAAAGAGATGTTTAACAAAATCTTCTTCCTTTATCGCCATGGCGGTTTTTCCTTTGCCGCCACGGTGCTGGCTTTGATAAACTGTAATCGGGGTCCTTTTTATATACCCGCTGTTTGAAATGGTGACCACCATGTCTTCCTCAACTATCATGTCCTCTATAGTAATTTCTTTGGTGGATTCGACTATTTCTGTGCGGCGCTGATCCCCGAAATCATTTTGTATTTGTGTCAGCTCGTTTTTTATAATACTTTCAACAATTCGTTCACTGGATAGTATTTCTTTAAATCTGGAGATGTCTTTAAGAATGTTTTTATATTCTTCTAATATCTTTTCCTGTTCAAGTCCGGTAAGCTTCTGCAGGCGCATATCAAGTATCGCCTGTGCCTGAATTTCGGTTAATTCAAATTTTTCAACAAGGCGTATTTTTGCTTCCGCGGGTGATTTTGATTCCTTTATCAGAGAAATGACATCATCAAGATTTTCGAGCGCAATTTTCAAACCTTCAAGAATATGGGCACGGTCTTCAGCCTTTTTTAAATCAAACCTGGTACGCCGAATAATTATTTCTTTGCGGTGGAGAATGAAATGCTCAAGAATTTCTTTAAAAGAGAGAAGCTCGGGACGGTTGTTTACAACAGCAAGAAAGATAATTCCAAAACTGGTCTCGAGTCTGGTATGTTTATAAAGTTGATTGATGACTACTTCTGCAATAGAGTCTTTTTTTAGGCCAAGAACTATCCTCATTCCTTGTCTGTCAGATTCATCTCTTACAAATTTTATGCCTTCAATCTGCTTATTTTTTATCAAATGTGCTGTGTTTTCTATGAGTTTTGCTTTATTAACCTGATAGGGCAGTTCTGTAATTATGATACTCTCTTTCTGCGTACTTTTATTTTTTTCAACCGCGGCTCTGCCTCGCATTCGGATTATGCCTCTACCGGTATTGTATGCGTCATATATCCCATTGGTTCCGTAAATAATACCGGCCGTGGGAAGGTCAGGACCCGGTACGAATTTCATGATTTCCTGTATTGTAAGGTCAGGATTGTCAATAATGGCTTTTATCGCTTCAGTAATTTCATTAAGGTTATGAGGAGGGATGTTAGTCGTCATGCCGACTGCTATGCCGGATGATCCGTTAACTAGGAGATTCGGAAATTTTGATGGAAGAACAGATGGCTCTGTTAAAGATTCATCATAGTTTGCAGCAAAATCAACAGTTTCCTTCTCCAGATCCTCTAACATCTGATGTGCAAGTCGCATCATCCTGATTTCAGTATATCTCATCGCGGCAGGAGGATCTCCATCTATAGATCCAAAATTACCCTGTCCGTCTATTAGTGGATATCTAAGAGAAAAATTTTGTGCCATGCGAACAATAGTGTCATAAACGGCGGTGTCTCCATGCGGGTGATATTTACCTATGACATCACCAACGATACGGGCAGACTTTTTATATGGTTTATTCCAGTCGTTTTTCAATTCGCGCATGGCAAATAGAGAGCGACGATGTACTGGTTTTAAGCCATCGCGTACATCCGGGAGCGCTCTGCCTATAATAACACTCATGGCATAATCGAGATAAGATTTTTTCATCTCGCTTTCGATGCTTATCTCGGGCAGTTTTTCTGTTTCCATTCTATATTCACCTAAACTTTGGTAGTTTTATAATAGTTAAGCGTTCACGGAACATTGAAATTGGAAATTTGGCCTTCATGCTTTTGTACTGTTCTTTCCAATTTCAAGTTTCAAGCCGTGAACGGCTACTTATTTTCTTATGGGCTCAATCATTTTTTGATAGCTGGAATGATAAATATCCGTTAATGTCAAGAATGCTGTGACAACAAGCGGACCATAAATTATGCCCAGGATTCCGAATAATTTCAACCCTCCAATTATGGAAAAAAATACTAAGAGCGTATGCATTTTAACGCGTTCGCCAACCAGCTTGGGTTTGAAAACATATTCAATTGTACCGGACAGAATTAAATAAAATATAATAAAAAATATGCCTGCGGCAACCCTTCCTGTTAAAAAAAGATAGACAGTTGCAGGAATAAATACAACTCCAATTCCGATAATCGGGAGAAATGCGAGCAGAGCCATAATTACACCCCACATAAAAGGCGATTTTAAACCGAACATCATAAAAACAAAACCACCCAATGTCCCCTGAATCAAACCGCCCAGCCCATTGCCGATTAGAATGGCTCCAGCCATATCCTTAAACTTTTGAAACAGTTTTTCATTTTGTTCTTTTGGCAGAGGAGAAAGACCAATTATGAACGATACAATTTTATTTCCGTCAATAAACAGAAAATAGATTATAAGCAGCATGAAAAAGAAGTTTATTAATAGTTTAAACACATTTGAAGCTATAGCGCTGGCTTGCTCATACAGGAATAGGCCGACGACTTTGCCCAGTTCGGAAATCGCTTTGTTGAGTTCTTCTCCAGTGAGCTCAATGTTGAAGTTTGATAGTATATTGTTTGCACTTTCCAGAACTCTGCTGCTTTCAAGAAGGCTTTTAATCTGTTTGCCTAATACAGCGCTTTTTGCTGTAAGATACAGTTCGTAAGCCTCATTAGATAAAATACCCACAAAAAAGACTATAGGAACAAACAGGACAATAAATATAATGATACAGGTTAAAAATGATGCTAAAGGAGGATTTATTTTATTTTTAACTTTTATAAATTTGTAAACAGGGTTAAAAATACCTGTAACAACGGAAGCGAGAACAATAATTGATATGAATGGCCAGAAGAGCCAGCCTATCATGAACGTTGAAACAAGAAAAATGGCAAGAAAAAACCACAGAATAATATCACGGGGAGTTTTATTCTGCATAGCACCTCCAGTTCCCCCTCACTCATCACTCAGCGGGGAGGGCAAGGGGCACAATTGCGGAATGGCTTTAACAGAAGAGCCATGGGCTGTTATACGAAATGTATATAGACTTTCAGATAAATAATTTCACAAGGCCGGAAGGAGGAAGGCGTATTAGTTATACGTCGACGACTGATAACACAGTGAAATTATTTATCTGAAAGTCTATAGCGTATGAATTTGAAGGACAGGCTCTTTACCTGCCGACAAAAATGCCGGCCGTTAATAAAAGAAGGAATTCATATATAAATACAGCGATATAGCTGTCGCCGAATAGAGCATAAGTAATTCCGCCGCCTATAACTGCAGGTACACCAAAAAAAACCAAGATTCCCAATTTCCTGCTTATATCCATTTCTATAAACCTCCTGTCAAAAAAGTCCGCCTGAATGGCGCTAAGTTCATGTAAAACCAGTATGTTAAAATTTAAATCAATATGATTGAAATCATTTTAAAAAATTTTTATATCAATAAATCATAATCAAGTAAAGAGAAAACATATAAATGGATTATTTTTTTCCATATAAAATGCGGTTGAGTTCACGATAAGTAAAGTGTGGCTCATCATCTCTCAGGTAGGGAAGCAGAATTTTTTTCCGGCGGAGTAAATCTCTCGAAATTTCAGCAAAAATCATATCTGGTTTATAAAGTGCGGCTTTGGCGATTTGTTTACCAAAAGGATTAATTATTTCGCTTCCTCCCCAGAACCGATAAGGATCATCCTCATCTTCTTCCGTATTTTTCATGCTCTCTCTTTTTTCAAAATAACGTTCAATACCGACACGGTTTACACATATATTGTAAATTCCAAATACGCGCGAATAGAATCTATTTATGATTTCCCAGCTTTCAATATTGTTGAATTCGCTTCCCATAGAACCTTGGGATGAGTTTAAAATAGTTATAAATATGTCTGCTTTCTGGCATATTCCAAGATAAGGCAGGGCAGGGTGCCACATGTCGTTACAAATAAAGACCGATAAATTATAGCCAAGCAACCTGAATGTTGATACTCGTTTCCCATTAGAAAAGTATTTTCTTTCTTCAAATACTCCATGGTTTGGTAAATTTAACTTGCGGTATGCAAATAGAACTTCTCCATCGACAGCAATAAGCGCAGAGTTATAAAAATTCATAGATTTGGACTCTTCAATAAAACCGACTATTGCCGCCGTTCCTTTTGTTGCGAGCGCTATTTTTTTTATTTCTTTAGACTCTATTTTAAGAGCCACTTCATGATATTTTTCTCCAACAAAATATCCTGTCAGCGCCAATTCCGGGAATACAATCAGATTAGCTTTTTTTTCTTTGGCATGATGGATTTTTGAAATTGTATCTTCAAGGTTTGCCTTAATATCAAGCAATATAGGATCGGTCTGATAAGTAGCGACTTTCATTTGCTGATTACCTTTACCTATTGAAAAATAGTAATAATTTAGCCTTTTGAAAATATATCCGCTTCAGGTGTGATCAATAGATAATTAGCGAAAAATAGTCAATACTCAGGTATAAATCAGTTTAAAAAAGATTTGCCTGTATTTTTCAGGGTATGGTCATCGCGCATATAATTGGGTTGGCTGCTATTGCGTTTAATAGCATCGAAACCTTCAGGATCATAAGGTTCAATTTCATAGAGAGGAGCCTGGTCTGGTCTGGTTTCTTTACAGAGAACTATATGTTTTTCAAGCTTTGCTATGGAAAATGAAACAAGTTCCTTTAAAAAACCAAAAGCATGCCTCATTTGATGAAAGCCGTATTTTTTCATCAATGCATAGCCATTAATCGCGTCTTTCTCGGACTTTTCATTTGGTTTTTCCTGATTTGTTGTACATGCAGTTTGTATGGAGGGTATTTTAAGTTTTTTGTTTATTTTTTCTAAAAGAAGATTGGCTATATTGTGGGATACCATACCAAGATCAACAGAATAGTTTTTCTGAATATTAGCAATGGAAGGCAGGCCTGCATCAACGACCATTATGCCTGGATTAACCAGTTGAGCAAGGGTTATTCCAAATAAGGCTTCAGCATGAGTCAAAGTCAAGAGTCCGGACATACTATAAGGCGCTGAGAGTCCTGCCATGGGCATTGTTGAAACATATATAGGGATGCCCTTGCGAACACAGGATAGAAATGGCTCTATCATTCCTTCGATAACATTCAACGGGCTGTTTATAATGGAAAACTGTACTGTTAGTTTTCCTCTGGTTTCATGAACCTGCTGAACTCTTGCTATTCCTTCGTCAGTTACGGCCGCAACGTATATTGGCTTTGAGCAATTTTCAATTATTGTATCTATTACTTTTACTTCCTGGTTTCTTATCAGTACTCCTCTTGCCATAAAATTTATCACTTCTGTTTCATTTACTGTTTTTGCTATTTTTGTAAGGTGTTCGAAAGTTGGGACTACTAATTCACCAGAATTGTCATCATAGACAAAAGGAGCTGTACCTCCCACTCCGAATGAGTTTTCCGGAATCCAGTACTTATCTCTTTTGGGAGCGGTGCTGATTGCCTGTTCAACTAGTGGAGTCAGAATATGAAGATGGCCGGTAGTTTCATCAAAAGCAGCCAGACCGGTATCTTCAAAAATCTGCCTGACTTCAGTAGATGCACACTTCACTCCTACTTCTTCCAGAATCTTTAATGCGTCCTGATGTACCTTTTCCAAAAGATTACAGTTTTCGAGATCCATTTTTTCTCCCAAAACTCGCAATGTCGCATTTATGTGTCGTTATTAAAACTAGCTCCATGGAAAAGGACTGTTGGAGACAGGATGAAGCTCGCCTTTTGCATAACGTTCAAATCTGAAAGGTTTGAGCAGACTCTGTTTTTCTCCTGTAATTTCTTTGGCAACCAGTTTGCCGACACCTATCATTTTGTAACCATGATTGGAATCAAGGATCATATAGCAATTATCTTTCATTTTATCGAAAATCGGAAAATTGTCAGGTGTAAAGGCGCCAATGCCTCCGGATGGCTCATTTTTATAGTATTGGTACTTATTTTCGTATCTTTTCTGACAGTGAGCGAGAGCAGATGTCCACATATGAACAAATTCCGGTCCTACAACAAAATCAGGAGAATCAATACCATATGGATCTACTTTAACTTCTCCCTCTACAATGTAAGGCGCAGCACCTCCTTGCACACCGCCGAAATGAAAATCAGGCTTATAATAGACACCCCATATTTCGTCAGTTATTAGCGAACCGTCCTCGCTGGAATATAGGGGAGCATCGGTATCAATATGGATTACCGGAGGCATTTTCCCTTCGTTATTCATAGCATAGTCAGGCGGAACTCCAAGAGTGCCCTCGACAAGGCACAAGTAAGTCCACATCTTCGCGTTTTTATGGATATTCCCATCATTATCTTTTATATCTATTTGATCAGGCAGGTCCAGCATATCCCAGAAGCTTTTAGCCCAAGGTCCGGCACCAATAATTACATAGTCACATTCAATATCGCCTTTTTGTGTTTTAACAGCAGTTACAGAATTTTTATTTGTTTTAAACCCGGTAACCTTGACCCCTGTAAGTATTCTCACGCCTTCAGCTTCCGCCTTATCCGCCAGACAGTAAAGGGCCTTTGTGTTGTGGGCATACCCGCCTTTTTTTTCATGTAAAATAGAGGTTATGTTTTTAGCCTGCCAGTCATAAAAAATATTTTTTTTCATATATTTCAGACATTCTTTTTCTCCCTCTATAAACAAGGACTCATATCCTATCTCCTGCTGTTGTTTGTAAATTCCAGCTACATCAGCATGCATGCTTTCACATGATATCTGCATATACCCGACAGGGCGATAGCCATATCCTTCAACGTCTTCTTCCCATAAAGCAACGCTGTGAGCTATTAACTCACGCATAGCCGGCTGAAAATAGTTGTTTCTTATAATACCACAGGCAATTCCTGAAGCGCCGGCTCCGATTGCTGCCTTATCGATAACAAGAATATCTTTGCCTGAGCCGACTTTTTTTTGTTTTAATTCTTTTGCCAGATGATATGCGGTGCTCAATCCATGTATGCCGGCACCAATAATTACATACTTATATTTTGTTGGAAAAGACATTTAATATACCTCAATTTAAATTTTAGCCCAGAGCAGATTTCCGTTCTTTTTCTTCTTCATGTTCATGCTTTAGATCTCCATCAACGGTTCCTTTGACTTTCTCTCTTTCTTCGGCAAAATCAAAACCGGTCCAGATTCCTATTGAGCCGAGTATCGAATCCTGTGGATGAAATTTTCTGAAGATTTTATAATAATAAGCCGCCTCCCTGCTATTTATAATGGCGTTTGGGTTTTCTGCCTTGATTTGTTCAAATTTATCTTCGCTCATTTCTTCATGTGCTATTTTTTCGCCCAGGCTTTCGCAACCTGCGCCTTGTGTATATTGAACTTTATAGCGCCACAGGATATCATTGGGAAGATAGCTCGTGTCTTCAAATGCTTTACGTAAGATCCATTTTTCGATCTTTGCTCCATTATGTTCTCTTATCTTTAATTCAGGGGGGATTTTCATAGAAAGATCAACCATAGCGACATCTAAAAATGGAACTCTAAGTTCAAGGCTAAAAAACATGCCCATACGGTCAGCCCTCTGCAGATTAATATTGTGAAGATTGCCGATGCATCTTCTGGCTTCCATATTAAGCTTGTCAAACGGAAAGTGTTTCATATAGTGATAGCCGGTGAAAAGCTCGTCAGCCCCTTCTCCGGTTAACACTACTGTTACATATTCCGCAGCAAGTTTGCACGTGAAATAGCATGGAACAGCGCAGCGAACTAAAGACGGGTCATAACTTTCCAGTTTCTTGATAACTACAGGTAAAGCATTGTAATATTCTTCTTCAGTGAAAAGCAGTTCATGGTGTGTAGAACCTATGTGTTTTGAAGCAATACGCGCTGCTTTAATGTCATCACTAACGTCGCCTTTCTCATCCTCCATACCTACCACAAAGGTATGGAGATTGGGAATCTCTTCCGCTGCTATTGCTGCTACGAGGCTGCTATCAAGCCCGCCACTGCAAAAAGACCCCACCGGAATTTCCGGATCAGCCAGCAGTCTTTTCTTCACAGCATTAATAAATGTTTTTCGTATCAGTTCACTGGTTTCATCGATATCTGTAAGGATATCATCCCTTATTTCAGGAATTCTGTAATATTTTACAAATCCTTCTTTTGGAGTGTAGTAGTGTCCTGCCGGAAATTCGTGTACTTCATTTACTCCTGCAATCGTCATCGCTCCCAGCTCAGAAGTGAAGTATAATCTATCTTTATAATAACCGTAATATAAAGGTTTTATGCCTATTGGGTCCCGTGCCAGCATGAAGTCATTGCCGTCAAAAATTGCGAAAACAAACATTCCATCCAGCTCCTTGACACAATCAGGGCCTTTATCCTGATATAAATGCAAAACTACCTCAGAATCGGATTTTGTTTTAAAGTGATATTTTGATGCAAGTCTGCTTCGAATTTTACGAAAGTTGTATATTTCACCGTTGCATATAATTCCTTTGTCTCTTGAATCAGCCAGAATAGGCTGACGACCACGAGCCACATCTACAATTGAAAGACGTGTATGTCCCAAAACAGATTTGTCGTTTATATGAATGCCTCTGTCATTTGGGCCTCTGTGTTCTAGAGCATCAAGCATCCGGTTTATTGTTTTTTCGTCTTTAGCACCAAAACATCCTGCTATGCCACACATAATAATCTCCTCAAGTTTATTTATTAAGCCACAAAAATTTTTCCAAGGTTTGCTGTAGTAAGCGGGTCGTCCATATACATTTTTAGGCCGTTGCGCTTTATAGATTCCATTCCTCTTTCGTCATATACCGGCATCTCGACTTCAGGGGCATCATCAGGACTGATTTTTTCTGCGATTTCAATGCTTTTTTCAAGTTTTTCTAAAGAGAAATCAATTAGATAGCGGAGAAAAGAAAATGGATGCCGGATCATATGAAATCCATATTTCATGCATAAAGCCTGACCTTTTTTTGCATCATCATATGCCTTAGGCGTGGGATGTTCTTCATGAGTTGTTCCTGCGCTTTGAAATGTTGGTATATCAAGAATTAGATTAAGATGGCTCATAAGGATATTCAGTAAATTATGGCTTATTAGACCGTAATTGGGATTGTAGTCTATCCTGGGATCGGCAATGGTCGGAAAACCTGCATGTACGCATGTTACACCAGGATTGAGTAATTGAGCAGCACACATGCCGAACAAAACTTCCGCATGTGTCATAGCAAGAACCCCGTTATAACAATAAGGCGCACTTATGCCGGCCATTGGCATTGCTGATATAAATACCGGCAAGCCGGCCTTTGCGACTTTTACAAAATATTCCGAGAAGTTTTCATTGACCTCAAGGGGGGGGCGGGTAAGGCAGAAAACAATCATAATATTCTTTCTTTTTTCATGAATTTGCACTGCCCTTGCAAGAGATCTGTCTGAGGTTACAGCAAAATAAAGCGGCTTATTACAGTTCTCATCCATTATATTCATTTGCCGGACTTCATCTTTTAATTTTACACCTCTGCCCATACCGCTTACTACATTATTTTTTTCGGCAGTTTGAGCGATACGAACCACATGTTCTTCTGTAGGAACAACGCCCCCTTTTCCTGCTTTGTCATCATAAACATATGGCGCAGTTCCTCCTATAAAAAAACTGTTCAGAGGGACAAAAAATTCATTTAGACCCGGAACATTATTAAGACATCGCTTAACCAATTCAGAAGTGACAAATATCCTGTCTTCATATAAAACAGCCAGGCCTTCAGATTCATACTTCTTATAGGCTTCTTGAATTTCCGGCTGTTTACAGCCTACTCCGAGATTTTCGAGTATCCATAATGCATCTTCATGTGCCTGAAAAAGCATTTCTACTGTATTTTTACCTAACAAAGTCTTAGAAGTTTCTATTTGTTCCTTGTTTAATGGTTTAACCAATTGTTTCTCCTTGTTCCTTACTAAAGCATTCCAGAAAAAAATACTCCGCCATAAGTATAATCGGTCAACATTATACCTTTTATATAATAGCCAGAATTTAGGTTTTACATGGTTTTATATAGCTTTTGCTGTGTGCTCTCTTGCCAACCCAGGGCTCTTGAAATTCTTTACGAATTGGTGTTCGTTATCTTTTTTTCTATGTCCACACTTTGGACATCTCTTGAAGCCATATTCAGCCTCTCTGGATGGCAGATTATAACTGTGGTTACATTTAGGGCATTTCATTGTTTTTACTGGCATTTTTACTTCCCCCCTTAAATATTGGTTTAGTAGTTATAATAAAGAATGATAGTAAAACATTATATTATTGTTAACATTATATTATCTAAAATAATTTCAACTGAAATATTTAAGATGAATATTTTATAATGTCAAGTGATTTGTAAAAATATGATTTGTAAAGAAATTTGTTTTGCTGAAATATTTAGAGTTCTATTGAAATGGATATTGGATAGGCTTGTAAGATGTTATTTTTGACCGAGCCCTAATGTTTTATTCAACATCTAGATCTTGTACATCAAGCATATCAGTGAGTTTTGTGAGAGGAAGAATTATTTGATCTAATTCATCTTCAGATAGTTTTTTCAGACCGTCAATAATTTTTTGCTGGATGGGAGGCGGGGCATTCTTGGCAAGATTTTTGCCTGAATCCGTGAGTTCTATAGTAATAATTCGTCTATCAGGTGAGTTCCTGAACCTTTTCACAAGACCTTTTTGTTCCAGCCGATCAACAATTCCAGTGACCGTGCTTGATTTAACCATTATATGCTTGGCTATCTGTGAGGGAGGCAATGGACCGTTTTCGTATAATGATAGAAGACAATTAAGCTGCGGCGCGCTTACCTGATATTTTTTGTTTAATTCTTTAGTGTAAAATTCTCCTGCCTGCATTAATTTGCGTATAGAGAATATTATTTCCTTTGAGCGATGTTTTATTGGCATTTCAACTCGTTATAATTATAAGTTATTTGTATATATTTATTAAAATTCAATAAATAAAATAGATTAATAATAATAATAATTTCATCTAAAAATATTGCAAAAGAAAATATTAAGCAATGAATTTTTATTTTTTTTCTTTATTTTTCATCTTACTCCTAAGGCTGAGCCATTTTTCTAATCTTTGCTTTATTATTTTTTCATAACCCCTGTCAGTTGGGAAATAATATCGCTGATTCTGTAGCTCTTCAGGCAAATATTCCTGGTGAATATATGCGTCTTTAAAATTATGAGCATATTTGTAACTTTTTCCGTATCCCAGTTCTTTCATCAGCCCTGTGGGAGCATTTCTTATATGTAGAGGAACAGGCAGCGTACCAGTACTTTTGACAATGTCTTTAATTTTTCCGAAGGCCGAATATATGCTGTTACTTTTAGGCGCGGTAGCAAGATAGATGGCGGCTTGAGCGAGAGCCAGTTCGCCCTCCGGGTGGCCAAGAAATCTAAATGCTTCCATGGCGTTCAAAGTAACTTCGAGCGCATTAGAATCTGCGTTTCCCACATCTTCAGAAGCGAATCTTACCATTCTGCGAGCCAGATACAACGGGTCTTCGCCTGCTGAAAGCATACGTTCGAGCCAATAGAGAGCTGCATCGGGATCACTGCCCCGCAGGCTTTTGTGAAAGGCGGAAATAAGATTATAGTGCTCTTTACCGGATTTGTCATAAACAAGACTTTTTTTCTGAAGAGCAGACTCTAAATCTTTGATAGTTATATGCCGCTTTTTCTCTTCATCTGAAATATTTTTTTCCGATGATAGAAGCGAAGCCGTTATCTCAAGGTTGTTTAAAGCTGTACGTGCATCTCCGTCCGCTATTTGTATAAGATATGCGAGAGCATCTTTTGATAAAACAAGGTTTAAATTTCCAAGACCTCTTTCTTTGTCTTTAAGCGCTCTATTAATTATGGCATGGATATCATCCTGCGAAAAAGTCTTTAAAACAATTACACGGCATCTTGACAAAAGGGGCGCTATAACTTCAAAGGAAGGGTTTTCAGTTGTAGCTCCGATCAGGGTTATCAGGCCGCTTTCAACGTGATGAAGGAATGCATCCTGCTGCGCCTTGTTGAACCTGTGTATTTCATCTACAAAGAGAATTGTTTTTTTTCTATAGAGCTTTTGCTGATTTTTTGCTTTTTCAATAACAGATCTTATTTCTTTTATTCCTGAAAGAACAGCGGAAAAATGGACAAAATAAGATTTTGTTTCACCCGCGATTATTCTGGCGAGAGTCGTTTTGCCGCATCCTGGAGGGCCCCATAAAATCATTGAAAAAATCCGGTCTTTTTCAATGGCGTTATGGATAAGGCTGCCTTTGCCGACGACATGCTTTTGACCTACAAATTCTTCGAGGCTTTTCGGTCGCATTATTTCTGCAAGAGGTCTTGATGCATCTGCGGCTTTCCGCGCCTGGTATTCAAAGATGTCCAAAAATCGTCCTATTTTTTTGAGATCGCCTTGTGAAGTGCTTCCTGCACCGCTGCCGGGAATGGGGCAGGGGCAGGTTTCCCATTCAGGTCGCGTTTTACCCAGATCGCATTCTGTTCCCCAAAAGCGAGTTTTACCCTTGTGTCATCCGCATTCATGAGGAAATACTCAAAATAAAAGATGGCGCTATGCTTCTTCAGCGCCCTAAGAGCCATTGTTACCATAATCCGGTCAAACGGCATTGCTTCTCGCAGGTGGTTGACCCTGGTTTCCAGACAGAGGAGCTCCCCGTCCCTCCCGGTTTCGTGATAATACTCCGGTATCAGGTCAAAGAAATATCGATCCCGGATCTGCCCCTGCCATGCATAATAGTGTGCAAAATAGATGTTTCCGACAAGGTTGGAATTGTCAAGCGAAGTATCTATGATCTGCTCGCTCAGCACAGGACGAACTGTCGGACCAGAAGATATGTACGCTTCCTTTTCCCCTCTTATCTGTTTAACAAGGTCTGATAACGGTTCAGGAATAGGGTCAAGAAGATTCGGGGCATCATAGCGCGGCAGCGAGTCCCTCATAAATTCCCTGTAATAGTCAGGATATGACTCTGGTTTAACGATTCCATGATCAAGTATCTTGACCCATGTAACCTGATGCTCACACCAGGCTAAACGCTCGTACTCGTCGTTTTTCAGCATCTTCCGGAAGTCAAAGTTGAGATCCATTGTGGAGTCTGCAGGACCGTGATTTCCGGAAATCCATAAACGCGCCTCGATTCGATCCCCGGCTGTGGCTTCCCCCAGTATCCGTGCATTGGTGTAGTTGGTCACCATTCCACATTTGTTTGTGGCAAACTGTTGCCCGATCCTTCCCAGAACAGGCCATACTGCTGCCTCCCTGACCTCCCCCAGCCAGAAGAAGTAGTTGGAGAAGTATAATGTCCGGCTGAGCTGGGCATTGTGTCTAAAGGTCACAGGAAATCGTTGAACGAAAACATCCTGTCCCTGCGGGCCGCCCTTTATGATCTCAAAATGGCGTTTTTTTGTTATCTCTTCGTAACCGCTAATTTTGGATGACAAAGGTTCTACAGATCGACGTTTAGCTTCCTTCGCCACTACAGCAATGATTCGTTCAGGCCCCCTGGTCAGGTCAACAGGGAATGCAAGAATCAAGAGGCTGCCTTCAGCCACGACGCCTTTAAAGAGAACAGCATCGGCATCTCTATAAACAATTTCAAGAGGAGTGTTGTTTTTTCCTGTCACTTTTTGCAGAACTTCCATAGCGGCCCGAATCCTTGTTCCTGCCAGGTCAAGTGTGTCGTTGTCATTGATAAGCCTGTCCAGAAGGTCGTCTCTGTAACTGCCAATGATCTCCTGCCATTCCTGCCGGCTTCGATGGGTGATGGGCGCTATATTACAGCCTTGTGCGCCATGTCCGGCAATGCAAAGACAGATCCGTTCATCATGCGACATGGAAACTTTTGTCTCATCTTCCTTCAGTCCGACGATCACGGGTTCGCCCGATTCAAGCCATTTGATCTCATAGGAATCGGACCCCTTGCCGGTCGCATGGAAGATTAGCTCGCTCAGCATCGGGATCTCCAGGCTGAGCTGTTCTTCCTTCGACATGTCATGGATACCTGGGATATATCTCAATAGTATTTCCGGAAGCTCGATTTTCATAGAACCGCCAACCCTGTTCATGGCATCCCTTACGATCTTGTTGTCCCGTTTTTCGGGGATTACCAGATCAGCAGCGCCGGAATAATCGTCGTGGTGGCTCAGTATCCTGAGGGTATAACCTTCAAGTCTCTCTCTGACATTGCCATCAGAGTCAACCATTACAACAGTGTTTTTGATCTTATCTTCTTCTATGAGATCTATTTGAATGTGTCCCATAATAAAAGCATGTGTATTGTCGGCGCATGGATAGATGTCAATGGAGCCGATATAAACAGGAAGACAGATCTTTTTTGGCACAAGCATCTGAGCCGATTGGAGGAGTGAATCACGCAAGAATGGATCCCCAAGAAACAGTGTTCGATGCAAAGGATCAGTGAAGGCATCCTCTGCCGCCTGGCTGAGATCCTGAAGTTTTGAGCTGAATATGGCATCTTTGCCGTTTTCGCTGGTTGCGGAAATGCTCCAGACCTTGTCGATTTTCTGGAAGCGTGGCCCCTGGAACAAGAGGCGTTCTCGATAGAGATCCAGGCGTGGCTCGATCTCCAACGGCATATCCGGGATATTAATGGCATATTTTGGCTCTTTGTCTGTCAGGCCTAAAATAAATGTAGCGGAGAAAAAATCGGACTTGATTCTTGAGCTGGATTTGGAGATTCCTGCGCGAATTTTTCTGACGGTCGATTCAGGCTCATATTCCTGCGCCTCTGCCCATACAACTATATCTGCTCCGTCTTGAGGATCTACTGTGATCGGACGTTTCAGCTTGATATCCTCTATTCGCACCCTGCTAAAATCGTTCTCCCCTGTTATATGGGCAACGGCCTGAGCCATTGCTTCCAGGCCAAAGACAGCGGGAAACAAATTCGAACCGTTAAAGAGATGATCTTTCAGGTAGGGATTTTCTTCCAGAGTCAGGTGGGCCTGGAATACAGTTTCTACGCCAGGGGTGAGATGGAGGGGTATTTCAAGGAATTTCGCGCTTTCAGGCGCCGGGGTGGTTCCGGATATCCAGGTGTCCAGGCTGCCGAGACGCCCTGCGATAATGACCTTATGAACTCCCGGATCGTTCAGAAAGAGACGGACAAAACGCTGAATACCTTCTCTGCTGGGAATGGCCTCTATACCCATTTTTCGCAGATTTTCCACGCTTCCCATCTTTGCTCCCATGCCCTCATCCCGCCAGACACTGTAGGCAATAGACAGGCTGTCGGTGCCAGGATGATCTGCCGCAAAACGACGGAGTACCAGATCAAGAGCTTCGTTGGAAAACCCATACCAGGCATTTCCAGGCATCCCTGTCACTCCGATAATAGATGAAATCCCGACGAAGAGCTTGGGCGGTGCGTCCTTCAAAGCAAAAACAAGATTCAACGCCCCCATTAGCTTTGGACTTATCTCCTGCATGGCATCTTTGACAGAAACCTGGCTGGCCGATCTCGGATGGTTGAGTCCTGCACCGTGAATTACGCCGGTGATTTTTCCCATGTTGCTGCGAATCTCACTGACAGCAGAGATCAGAGATTCACGGTCAGAAACATCACAACTAAAGTACCTGGCAAACAGTCCCCTGTCATTGTACCTTTTGAGTGTTTCAGCGATCTCACGACTCGAAGGACGGTCAGGAGCTGTATCAGGATGAGCCGAGCGCCCGATAAGGGCCATTTGCGCTCCGGTTTCCAAGGCCAAACCAAAGGCGCATGAAGCTGTAATGCCCCTTGCACCGCCCGTAACCAGGATGACATCTTCGGCAGACCAGTTTATTGGACGCGGTTTGTATGAGGCCGGCTGCATCAGCTCAGGCACGGCTATGCTGCGTTTTAGTTCAAAATCAAAACCGGCTGCCGCAAAAGGCGCCGGAGTATTGATTTCTTCAATTACTTTGTCTGTGATCTTTTCAGCATCCAGCGCTGCGGAGAAGTCAATGACACGAACTCGAAGATCATCCCGTTCTAAATGGAGGCTCGCGGCTAAGGCCAAAGCACAGCATCTGTTGATGTGTGAAAACATAGGATGATCGCCAAAGCAGCCACCGCCGAACTGGATATAGGCAACCGTGGTGCGGCGACGCGGGGCCTGTGAGGCCGGAGGCGGGGATGTCACGCCGGATAGATGTTCTACGATATCCTGCAGTTGCTCTTTATCTGAATTGTATTTCTGCCCGGTCCTGGGAAGAATGGCGATAAGATGTGAATACCCCGGGTCTTTGGCCAATCCTTTATCATGCGCTTCCTTAAAAGTGGCTATTCGCACCTGGGCGCCGCAGCCGAACAGGCTGTTGCGCAATGATGTCGCGACATCAGCACCATCAGGAGTAGTCAGGATCAGAGCATTAGCGCTCTGCCAGTCATCCTCCTTGCGTTTTCCCATCCATTCCGGCAATGGCTGGAGCGGCTCTTCCGCCAGCACGACCTTAAATTCTCTGACCCATGGATCAGGCCCACCATCGACATCCATTGTTTGTTTCTTCGTCCCGCCAGGGACGATCCTTTCCAGGATTTCGGCAATCTGCCGCAGGCTTCGCTGACGAAGGGGCTCCAGATCAACATGGATTTCTATATTCAAAGCAGATGCCAATCCACGTACCAACCTGTTCAGCATATCCGGTCCGATATTGAGATCATTTTCCACTAATGCATCCGCGTCAAGGACATCCTTTGGATAACCTGTAATCAGGGAGGTCTGTTCAAGGACTATCTTCAATACATCCGGTTTTTCCGGCTCAATTGAGTCAGGTGCTTTCTTCTCAGCATACTCCATCATGTGGTCCACGATTTCTGACAGGGTTGCATTGGCATTGCCCGCCAAATCAATCTTGTCTTCCATGCCGGCTTTTTTTGCCGCTTTCATTACCAGATCAGCAGCTTTGATCGAATCAAGGTTTAGATCATCCAGCAACCGCATTTCAGGCGTCAGGCTATCAATAGGGTAGCCTGTAATATCTTTGGCTAAAGAAAAGAGAACCAATTCCATATCTTCTCTTGTAACGGTCTTTGATTTCAGAGCCGGAGTCTTGACATCTTGGGTCTTGGTCTCTACAGAAGGTTTGATCTTCTCAACTTCTATCTCAGGCTCAGTTTCTCCTTTTTTATCCATAAACGGGGCCGAGTACTTCATATCCGCTTGGATAAACTCAGCTAAAAACGGGCCGCGAGCCTCCAGGTAAGCCTCAAGTTCATTGCCGGAAAGATTGACAAGGCCGGAGAGCATGTCTTGCGCCTTTTCCGGCATGGAATGATGAATAGATGCCTCGTCGGCAGCGGAAAGATCAAAGGGGCGTTCACACGGGTTTTGAATGAACAAGCGTTCAGAAGGCGGAACAAACGGGCGAACCATCCTTTTTTCGTACAACTCGTGCCAATCAATGTCAATGCCGCGGATAAAGAGGGAGGCAAGCAGCCTGTTCATATCCTTGTCCATGAACGGCGATGATTCTATTGGTATGCATACATGACCGCTGTCGCCCATAATATCATTTACCAGGCCTGAAAGGACGCGCCCCGGTCCGACCTCAATGAACAGATCACAGGTCTTGGCCATTGATCTGATCATATTTACAAAATTTACCTGTGAGAGGATCTGGCCGGCAAAGTGCTTCCGGAGTGATATTCCCTGTTTTACCTCTTCCCCGTCAGTACTGGAAAAAAGTTTGGTCTGGTTAACAGCGAATTTTTCGGGGAGAAATTCGATATCTTCCATAACCTTGACAGCATGGGAAGCAAGTTTAGAGTGAAAGGCATTGGAGACCTTCAAGCGCCTGGCCATGATTCCCTTTTCGGCCGCTATCTTTATGGCCATTTCCAGTGCGGTCTGTTCCCCGGACAGAACGATTTGCCGCGGGCTGTTTATATTTGCGAGGACTATATAACCCGCGGTCTGTTCGAGGATGCCTTTCGCCTCTTCTTCAGAGCATCGCAGGCCCGCCATTCCTCCTTTTTGATCTCCCGAGACCGTCATGGCATGTCCCCTTGCAGTCGCAAGACGAATCAGGGCATGGAAATCAAATGCGCCCGCGGCATGAAATGCGGTCAATTCTCCCAGACTGTGTCCACCCAGAGCGGCAGGGGTTACCCCGAGTTTTTGAAGGAATTGAAACCAGAGCTGCGAAGCCAGACAGATGGCAGGTTGGGCATTTTCGGTCTGCGACAGGTCGTGAAACCAGGCTTCAACATCCTCCGGTCCTCCAGCTCGATCAAGTGGAGGATAGATAAGCCGGCTGATGGGTCTGCCGCCTGCATCCTTGATCCATTGATCTGCCTCTTTGACCCTATCCCTTGCCCACTGGAAACGCTCTATAAGCACTCGAGCCATGTCGAGCTTTTGGGAGCCCTGTCCTGGAAAAAGCATTCCCACTCTTGTTTCGGCAAGCCGGTTGCTCAACCATACCATCTGTTCTGGATCATTGAGCATTTTCCCTCTTGCAGGCGATTTCTCTTTGACCATCAATGCAAGTTGTTCAAGCAGTTTTGTCAATTTGTCTGGTTGGCTGGCTATGACAGCGGATCGAATACAGGCCTTACTGTATGCCTCATGTCCGAGCTTGGCAGCAAGATCTGTAAGTTCGGCAATACTTATTCCCTTTGAGATTTTGATAAGGTCGTTGACCTTTTCATAAAGTTCATCCATGGTCTCGGCAGTCAATACGAAAATTTCTGTTTCCTGATTCGAAACCATCATGCTTCGCTCATCCATGGACGGATCGAGACGGTCACTGGGAGGATCGCCGGATTCCATGGTTACGTGGCAGTTGATCCCGCCAAATCCCATGGCAGAAACACCTGCCCGCAATATTTCCGTGGGTTTGCGTTGCTTGCCCTGGAGAATAGGGTAAAGAGAACGCGCCAAGGTGTTAAAAAGAGGATGCGGATCCCTGCACGCGGCTGTGGGGGGAAGAATACGGCGGTTCACCCCCATGACTGCCTTGATGAATCCACCCGCTCCAGAGGCGGCCTTTGTGTGCCCGATGATCGATTTTAATGATGTAATACCGCAGAATTTTTTCTGGGATACCCGGGCATCTTTCATGGCCAAGGCAATGCTCTCTAATTCGACCCGATCTCCAGTTGTTGTCCCTGTTCCATGCCCCTCTATAAAATTCAGATCTTCAATCCCGTAAGGAGCGCGGGCATACGCTTTTTTTAATGATTTGGCCTGTCCCGTGGGGTTTGGCGCTGTTATACCGGTTCCTCCGCCATCCGAAGATATGCCCCAGCCATGGAGTATTGCATAGATGTAATTTTTATCTCTTCTGGCATCATCTAAACGTTTAAGGACAACGAAGCCGCAACCCTCGCCTGGGATAAATCCGCTGGCGCGGCGGTCATACACAGTCATATCATCCTTAGTCAGTGCTCCGGTCCTGGCAAACCCAACAAGTTCAAAAGGATCAAGGCTGATATCGACTCCTCCTGCTATAGCCAGATTCAGATCTTTATTCATTAACCCCGTGGCTGCAGTGGCAACTGCAATAAGGGAAGAGGAGCACGCCCCGTCAACAGTGTACCCTCCTCCACAAAGGTTCAGGAAGTTGCAGATACGTCCCGCGATGGTATTTGAAAGTCCGCCGGCCAATGTGTCTTCGTTCACAGATGGGAAAACAGATTTGTAGTAGCCTTTCAGTGCTGTCTCGATTTCCGCTGCCTGATTGTCGGAAAGATTTCTTGACTTGGCTGCGGCCCGGAAGGCGCGCTGGATATATGGCCATCGCAACCGCATGGTATTAGAACGAGTCATCTCGCCGGTCAGACTGTTTCCCACTATTACTCCCATGTGCTCACCAGGCAGGTCATCTTGGGAGTAACCAGCGTCAGTAATCGCTTCGATTGCTGTTTCCAATGCGAGCCAGTGCACAATATCCGTATTTTGGAAGGTAGTGTAAGGGATGCGCCTTGACGCCCAGTTAAAAATGAATCCGTCGATTACAGCGGCGCGTGAGAGATAGGTCTTGTCCGTCTCGCTGCCGTTCGCATGGTAATAATCGGCTATGGGGAAACGCTGGTCTGGAAGTTGCCTGAACTGGCGGCGGCGCGCCAGGATGTTTTCCCATAGTTGCCGCGGATTGCGGGCGTCAGGATACCAGCAGGCCATCCCGATTACAGCAATTGGAGTGGTTGATGAGCTATTTATCACAATAACCTCTCATTAATAATAATTATTAGTTTTAATAATTATTATTATTAGTTTTAGTTGGTTTTAGATAAAGATAAAAATAATAATGTTGCCAAAAAAATCTGTATGTGTCAAGAAAAACAACAAAAATAGGTAACTCTTTAGCTCAACCATAGTTGGTTTGTTTCATAATGCGACCTTCTCGCGCCTTGAAGACGAAACAATATTTTGTACAACTTATTACCTGCTGCCTTAATTCGCAGCCAGAGGCAGCGAACAAGCTTTTTCAGATGGAGTATGAACATGATAAGCCCTCCAGGTTACCAGATTTCAGCTAAAATTTGTGAAAGTCTAAATACAGTAGTTTATCGAGGAAAGAGAGAGTCTGACAACCTGCCGGTTATCCTCAAGATCTTGAAAAAGGCTCATCCCACGCCGGATGAGCTTGCCAGGTACAGGCATGAATTCAGGATAACCAGTTCACTTCATCTCAAAGGTGTTGTCGGGACTTATTCCTTAGAAGATTATGAGAACAGGCTGGCAATAATATTCGAGGATTTCAACGGGAAATCACTGGATAGACTGATGGCCGGCTCAAGGCTTTCCTTGGAAGAATTTCTTGTCATTGCCATAAAGATAGTGGATGCTTTAGGAAGGATACATGCTGCAAATATAATTCACAAGGATATCAATCCTGCCAATATCGTTATTAATCATGAAACAGGGGAGTTGAAGATCATCGACTTCGGGATTTCGAGCACCCTGTCCAGAGAAGAACCTGCTGTAAAGAATCCGAATATCCTTGAAGGTACACTGGCCTATATTTCGCCCGAGCAGACAGGAAGGATGAACCGCGTCCTGGATTACCGCACTGATTTTTACTCCCTGGGTGTTATCCTGTATGAGCTTATCTGCCGAAAGCTTCCTTTTGAATCCGATGATTTGCTCGAAATAATCCATTCCCATATCGCAAAAGAGCCTGTAGCGCCGTACAGGCTTGATCAAAGAATTTACAGGGCTGTATCTGAGATTACAATGAAATTGCTGGCAAAGAATGCCGAAGATAGATACCAGAGCGCCTGGGGGATCAAGGCAGATCTTGAGGAGTGCCTGAGCCAGTTAAAAAATTCCGGCAGAATTGAACCGTTCTCTCTTGCCAGGCATGATATTTCTGACAGGCTCCAGGTTTTTCAGAAGTTGTATGGCAGAGAAAAAGAGATTGAAATCTTGATGGAGGCGTTTGAGCGAACAGCAAACGGAAGACGGGAAATTCTGATGGTGACAGGCAGAGCAGGCATAGGGAAGACCTCTATAGTCAAGGAAATGTATAAGCCGATAACTGTCCGAAACGGATATTTTGTCTCAGGCAAGTTCGACCAGTTCCATCGGGATATTCCGTACAAAACCGTGGTTGAGACATTTCAGGAACTGATACGTCAGATACTGACCGAGAGTAACACCCAGCTTGATCAGTGGCGGGAGAAGCTCATGGCAGCCCTTGGTCCTAATGGACAGATTATCATTGATGTGATTCCAAATGTGGAACTGATCATCGGGCCACAGCCTCCTGTGCCGAAATTGGAGCCTTTTGCTGCGCAGAACCGTTTCAACCTGGTCTTTCAAAACTTTATTCAGGCATTATGCCGGCCGGATCATCCTTTGACCATTTTTCTGGATGATATGCAGTGGGCGGATTCTGCGTCCCTGAAACTGGTGGAACTGATGATTACAAATAGAATGGCAGAATGTTTTTTTATCATCGGGGCGTATCGCGACAACCAGGTCGCGCCCGGGCATCCCTTGATGATTACCCTGGATGCAATTAAAAAGGAAGGCATTACCATCAATAATATCGCCCTCTTCCCCCTTGATATTGAAAATATTAATCAATTACTTTCTGATTTGCTGCATGCTGATAAGGAAGCGGCAAAGCCGCTGGCTGAACTGGTCATGCAAAAAACAGGCGGCAATCCCTTTTTTACAGAGATGTTCATTAAATCGGTTTATGAAGAAAAGCTGTTGAGATTTGTCCCACCTGCTCCGGGAGCAGGAAGAGGGGGATGGGAGTGGGACATGGCCGGAATTCAAACGCTTGGCATCACTGATAATGTTGTTGAACTTCTGGCAGGAAAAATCCAGCAGTTCAGTAAAAAGACTCAGCAGGCATTAAAATTGGGATCATGTATCGGGGATCAGTTTGAGTTGCAGACACTGGCTGCGATCTGTAATAAATCTCTAGAAGAAACAGCCGCCTCACTCCAGGAAGCGGTTGCAGAGAGTCTGGTGATGATTTCCGGTAACGCATACAAACTGATCGATCCGGATATCAAAGAACTGGCAATGGGGATAAGGGTTGAATACAGGTTTTCGCATGAGCGCATCCATCACGCAGCTTATTCTCTCATCAGTGAAACCGAAAGAAAGTTGATACATCAACATATAGGTCAACACCTGCTTCGGATTATCCCGCCCGAGCAACGCAAAAAGAGGATATTTGATATTGTGAACCAGTTGAACCTTGGGTTGGAACTTATTTATTGCCAGGCTGACCGGAATGAATTGGCTAAGCTGAACCTCATGGCTGGGAAAATAGCCAAGCAGTCAGCAGCGTTTGAGCCGGCTTTCGTTTATCTGAGGACCGGCATAGGACTACTTGGTGAGGACAACTGGAAGAGCGAGTATGATATGTCGCTTCAACTATATACTGAAGCGGCTGAAGCGGCATATCTTTGCGCCGAGTATGCCTTAATGGAAGAGTTTGTTCTGTGTGTATTGGAAAGGGGACGATTGTTGCTGGACAGGGCAAAGGCTTATGAGATCAGGATCGAGGCATACAAGGCTCAATATAAGTTGCAGGAAGCGCTGGAAACAGGGTTGTCCATCCTCAAGGATTTGGGATCGAGATTTCCTGAAAAGCCGAACCGGTTGAATATCATGCTTGATCTCCTGAGAACGAAGTTGCTATTAGCCGGAAAGCGAATCAGCAAACTGGTTGATTTAAAGAAGATGGATGATCCGATCAAATTGGCATCCATGCGGATATTGAACCGCGCGGGCTCTGCCGCCTATTTTGCTAATCCTGATCTCCTCCCCCTCCTTGTATTGAGATCCGTTAGATTTTCGATCATATATGGGAATGCGCCTGTTGCAGCCTTTTCGTATGCTGTTTACGGAATGATACTCTGCGGGATAGTCGGAGACATAGAGGCCGGCTATAGATTCGGCCGACTTGCTTTAAGCGTGCTGGAGCAGTTCGATGCCAAAGAGTTCAAGGCCATGACATTCCATATGGTTTATGGCTTTATCATACACTGGAAAGAGCATGTCAGGGAAACCATAAAGCCGTTGTCTGAAGCATATCAAAGCGGGCTGGAGACCGGAGATTTTGAATATGGAGGCTATTGTGCCTTTTTTTACTGCTACCACTTATTTGTGTCAGGAAAGGGACTGGATGAGGTTGAACTGGAAATGGCCAGATATAGCGATGCAATCGGCCGGCTCAAGCATGAACAATCCCTGCATATGCTTGGAATATTTCGGCAGACAGTAGCGAATTTGAGGGGGATGTCCGGAACCCGGCGTTCATTAGACGGCGACTATTACAATGAGGGGCGGATGCTGCCGATTCACAGCAAGGCGAAAGACAGAACCACTCTTTATTATCTTTATAGCAATAAACTTCTTTTGAACTATCTCTTTTGCGATTACAAAGAGGCCATCAAGAATGGAGCGCTGGCGGAAAGGTATTTAGACGGAGTAGTGGGGATGGTGGTTGTTCCGATCTTTTTTTTCTACGATTCCCTGGCCAGGCTCGCAGTCTTTCACGATTCTTCGCGGTCCGAACAAAGGGTCATACTAAAAAAGGTAGCTGCCAACCGGAAAAGGATAAAGAAATGGGCGCATCATGCGCCAACGAATCATCTGCACAGGTTTTATCTGATCGAAGCAGAACGGATGCGGATTCTCGGCAAAGATGCCAGAGCAGAGGAGTATTATGATCAAGCGATTGAACTGGCAAAAAAACATGAATATATCAATGAAGAAGCACTGGCAAATGAACTGGCAGCAAGATTCTATCTTGCAAAAGAAAACTCGAGGATTGCCGGGGCATATATACAAGATGCCCGTCACTCTTACCTTATATGGGGAGCAACGGCCAAGGTCAGGGATATAGATACGCGATACAGCCAGTTGCTTGCCGGCAGGCCGTTGAGAATCTTATCCGGAATTAACAAACCTGACAGAACCATAACAACCATTGATTCAGGAGAATGTCTTGACCTTGCCTCTGTGATGAAGGCATCTCTGGCTATTTCCGGCGAAATCGTTCTAGACAGGCTGCTGGAGCGATTGATTAGAATAGCGATTGAGAATGCCGGGGCGGAAAAAGGCTTCCTGATCCTGGAATCCATGGGAAAATTGATGATTGAAGCAGAAGGATCGCTCGATCAGGATCACATCACGGTATTGCACTCGGTTCCATTGGAAGAAAGCAATAATCTTTCACCTGCCATAATTAATTATGTAGCCAGGACCCGGGAAAGCGTGGTTCTCAATGATGCCGCCACTGAAGGTCGTTTCACAAATGATCCGTATATTCTTTCCAGTCATCTTAAATCAGTCTTATGCGAGCCTATTATTTACAAATCAAAACTCAGGGGTATCCTCTACCTGGAGAATAATCTTACAACTGGCGCGTTTACCATCAAGCGCACGGAAATGCTCAAACTTCTGACATCCCAGATCGCCATCTCCCTGGAAAACGCCAGGCTTTATACGAACCTGGAAGAGTCTGAACTGCGCTACAGGGAGCTTTATGAAAACATCATCGATATTGTAATACTAGTGGGCGAAGATGACACAATACTCATGGCAAATCCCCTTTTCTACACCTTTGTCGGGATTCCATACGGAGATAAGATCGAATTTACCTTTAAGGAGTGTATATATCAGAAAGATCGTTCCAGGGTGGAAAGTGAGATGCTTGCAAGACTCCTCAACGGGAATGATGTAAAAGATTTTGAATTCAGAATTGTAAACATGCATGGAAAAACCTCTGCGGTCGAGTGCAATGCAAGGTCTATCAGAAAGGAGGGCAAACTTGCCGGATTCCAGATGGTAATCCGGGATATTACTGAGCGAAAGAAGTTGACAAATGACCTGCTTGAATCTCTCAGAGCCGTCGCGCAAGCCAGGGTCGGAACTATCCTTGGTCTTGCAAGACTTGCAGAATACAGGGATAAAGAGACAGGCGCACACCTTGAAAGGATACAGGAGTATACCAGGATGCTTACAGAGGAGCTTTCCAAAAGACCCAAATATAAAAAGTACCTCACAAAGAAATACATAGAGGATATTTCCTTTACATCCATTCTTCACGATATCGGAAAGGTGGGAATCCCTGACTCGATACTCCTGAAATCCGGAAGACTTACAAAAGAAGAGTTCGAAGTAGTAAAACGCCATCCAAAAATAGGGGGAGATGTCCTGAGGGAGGTTAACGCAAAGGTTGAGGGTCAATCGTTTTTGTCCATTGGAATGCGGGTTGCTTATTCCCATCATGAAAAATGGAACGGCACAGGATATCCGGAAGGCCTCAAGGGAGAAGAAATACCTCTATCCGCCAGAATTGTCGCGCTGGCTGATGTGTATGACGCTATTGCAACAAAGCGAGTTTACAAAGATGCCTACTCCCACGAAAAGACCGTCGATATTATTGTAAACGAAAAGGGGAAGCATTTTGATCCCGAGGTGGTGGAAGCCTTTCTTGTCCTCAAAGACAGATTCATGACGATATGCAGGGAGAAGTGTCAAGATAATGAGCCGATGGTTTAAGAACCATAGACCATCTAAACGGAATTGCGGATTTTCAAGAGGCTCTGTCCTCATCCCTTATCGTGTAACCGTTCACAGTTTGAGGTTGCTCAAAACATAAAACTGTGAACCGATAACTGTAAACCGTGAACGGTTATCTTATCGTTTCTTCTTGCCGAATTCTATCCGGCCTGTCCGCTGGCGGAAGAGCAACCTGATGGGGGTTTTGTCTAACCCTGCGCGTTCACGGATCTGGTTGATAAGATACCTCTTGTATGAAAAATGAACTGCATCAGGATAGTTTACAAAGCAGACGAAAGTAGGCGGTTTTGCAGTCACCTGGGCAGCATAATAAAATTTAAGACGTTTTCCCCGAAAGAGTGAAGGCTCATTTTTTTTGATTGCCAGTTCCATTATCCTGTTTAATTGACCGGTTTTTATACGCGCTGCATACTGGTTGTAAACTTCATCAACATACGTGAATATCCTCGGAACTCTGAGGCCGGTAAGAGCGGAGATAGTAATGGCTGGTGCAAAACTTAAAAATTTTGACTCTATTTTTAATTGCTCATAATATTTTTTTGCAGTTTTACTGTCTTTTTCAACAAGATCCCATTTATTAAGCAGCATTATGCAACTGCATTTTCTCTCAAAAGCATATCCTGCGATATTTATGTCCTGTTCTGTAATTCCCTCGTCCGCATCCATGACGATAAGGGCGACATCACATCTGTCAAGGCTCCTTAACGCTTTGATTATTGAAAACTTTTCAATCTTCTTTGATACTTTTCCTTTACGTCTGATACCGGCGGTATCTATAAGAAGATATGGCTTTCCGTCAATATTGCAGACAGAGTCAATTGCATCGCGAGTTGTTCCCGGAATATCGCTTACAAGCAGGCGTTTTTCACCCAGGATACGGTTTATGAGAGATGATTTGCCGACATTCGGTCTGCCTACGACAGCGAGCTTTATCATATCTTCTGTTTGCACTGAGTCATATTTTGGAAATGCGAGTATCAGATCGTCGAGAAAATCATGCACACCATAGCGGTGTTCAGCAGAAACAGGATACAATTTTTTTATCCCAAGGCTGTAAAAATCATAAAGATTTGTCTCCTGTTCAAGACCGTCTATTTTATTAACAGCGTAAAAAACCGGTTTTTCCGTTGTGCGGAGGATTTCGATAATATCTCTATCATAGGGTGATATCCCTGCTTTGCCATCAAGCAGAAGAATTATAACATCAGCATCTTCTATGGCCTGGAGTACCTGAAAGCGGATTTCATTTGCAAAATCATCCTTGTCATCACTCAAAAAACCTCCTGTATCAACCAGGGTAAATACAACGTCATTCCAGGTAGCATCGCCGTAATTCCGGTCTCTTGTGACACCAGGGAAATCGTCGACAATGGCATCTCTCGATCCGGTAATGCGGTTGAAAAAGGTGGATTTGCCGACATTTGGGCGGCCAACAATTGCAACAATAGGTTTCATGGTTTTATATAATAAAGGTTGAAGGTTGAAGGTTGAAGTTTTCTGACAGCCTTGTGCGCTTCAGCTTCAGGTATAATACATTAAAAACATGAAAAACTCACGTATAACATATCGTAAAGAAAGAACATGCCCTGACTGAAAACATCAGTAACAATTCAAAAAGCCCTTAATAAACAATGACAACATCTTACCTGGTTCTTTCTTAACGATATCTAATACGCTCAAACAGTTTCCTGTTTTGAATGTATCACACCTGAAGCTTACGCTCATCCGGTTTGTTTCATATTATCAAGAGTAATACGAGTTTTGTAAATTTCAGATAAATATTATAGTTGTTTTGTTTTAAATTTATATGATAAGCACGATTATATCTTTCAACAATAAAGATTGATGGAAAAGAAAAAAGAACACAGTTATTATGATAATAATAGGCATTGAAACATCCTGCGATGAAACCGCTGCGTCAATAGTTGTTGACGGCTCTGAAATTCTATCTTCTGTGGTGTCTTCTCAGGTGGATGTGCATCATAAATATGGCGGCGTTGTGCCTGAGCTTGCTTCAAGAAAACATATAGAAGATATTGTACCAATTGTAAAGGAAGCTGTCAGCAAAGCCGGTATTAATTTTAAACAAATTAATGCATTGGCTGTAACCCAGGGCCCGGGGCTTATAGGCTCATTAATAGTAGGTTTTTCATTTGCAAAATCTTTTGCTTATACACTTGGTATTCCATGGATAGGAGTAAACCATCTTGAGGGGCACATAAATTCTGTTTTTCTGGAATCAAATCCGCCGACATTTCCTTTTGTATCACTCTTGGCTTCCGGCGGTCATACAAGCATCTATTATGTTAAATCTCATACAGAGACCGAACTTATGGGGCAGACAAGGGATGATGCTGCCGGCGAGGCTTTTGACAAAGTCTCAAAAGCAATAGGCCTCGGATATCCGGGCGGGATAGTTATAGACAGGCTGGCTAAAAAGGGAGACCCGTCGAAAATAGTTTTCCCACGAGCATACCTTGATAAGTCCGGTTTTGACTTCAGCTTCAGCGGTATAAAAACTGCGGTAAACCGCTATATTCAGACACACGGTGATGAATATAAAAACCAGATTCCCGATATTCTTGCCGGGTTTCAGGAGTCGGTCGTTGATGTTCTTTCATACAAAGTTTTAAACGCAGCAATGGAAAAGGGTTGCGATCGGATTTCTATTGTAGGAGGCGTGGCGGCGAACAGCAGATTAAGAGCAAGGGTTATTAAGGATGCTGAACGAAAAGGAATTAAAGTACATATCCCTTCGGTTGATCTCTGCGGCGATAATGCAGCCATGATTGCAGCTACAGGCTATCATTACTTAAAGGATGGAAAGTCTTCAGGCATTAGTGATGATGTGTATTCAAGAATTAAGATTTAGAAATTAAAATAAATATTTTTCTTTTGTTTTCAGTATTCTTTTTACAGACTCCTTTCCTTTAGCCTTTATGTTTTTAGAATCCTTAAGATCCTTTAGAATTTTCTCATATGCAATTTCCATATTCGGGCCTTTGTGGCAGATTAGAGCAATGTCGATATCTGCAGCAAGTATTTGTTTTATGACGGTTTTTATTTCGTAATTGCTTTTAATTGCTCCCATATCCAGATCATCTGTCATGACTATTCCATCAAAATCCATTCTGTCTCGAAGAAGGTCTTTTGCAATTTTAATTGAAAGACTTGCAGGCCATTTAATGTCTATTTTGCTATAAAGTATGTGTGATAGCATAATCCCGGCCACATCATGTTTTATGGCTTCGTAAAACGGACGAAGATCACTTGATTCTAAAGTATGGAGATCTGCATCAAGCGGAGGCATTTCAATATGAGGGTCAAGCACAGTTCTGCCGATTCCTGGAAAATGCTTTGCAACAGCCATGGTCCCGTTTCGTTGAAGTTGCTCTATTACTGTCACTCCCAGCTTTGATACCCATGCTGGATCATTCCCAAAAGATCTATCTCTCATAATACTTTTCTTCTTATCAAATGCCACATCCAGTACAGGAGCCATATTCATGTTTATCCCGACATTTTTTAATTCAGAAGCGGTTATCTCTGCAAAATGTTCAGCATCTTCTTCATCTTTCATATACGGATTGCCTGAAAACTGCGTAAAAGGCTCTTTCAGTCTGGCTACCTGTCCTCCTTCTTGATCAGTTGAGATAAATAGTGGTGGTTGGCCGCATTTTACCGCATATTCCTGAACCGACATACACAGGTCTTTTATCTGATCCTGGCTGGTCAGGTTCCTTGAAAACAGAATGATTCCTCCAAGCTTCAGGGTATCAATAAGAAAAATCAGGTCATCATTGAGCCTGGTTCCATCAAATCCCGCCATCAGGCGCTGGCCGGCCAGTTGTTCGTTTGAAAATGCTGAAATATCCATTGGATTTCCTTTTTTTGACATGTAAATCTTGTTAATCCTGTCAGAGAAGTTCATTATTTTCTTAATTGATACTTTCTTACAGCCTTGTTGTGATCTCTTATATTAGTTGAGAACATATGAGTATTGTCTTTTTTTGATACAAAATAAAGAAAATCCGTATCAGCGGGGAAGAGAGCAGCTTCTATTGCCTTTTTTCCAGGGTTTGCAATTGGTCCTGGTGGAAGGCCGGAAATCTGATAGGTGTTATAAGGTGTTGATGTTTTAAGATGTCTTTTTTTTATATTTCCGTCAAAGTCTTTTATCCCATAAATAACAGTAGGATCACTTTCAAGCCGCATTTTCTTCTTTAAACGATTGTGAAAAACAGAAGAGATAACAGACCGTTCTTCGGGCTCGCCGGTCTCCTTTTCGATTATGGATGCCAGCGTTACTGCCTGGTGAATTGAAAGTCCCAGTTTTTTTGCTTGTTCTTTAAAAGCAGGGGTGAAAACAGAACGAAACCTTTTGACCATTGCAGATATAATTTTTTCCGGGGTGATATTTTTTTGGAAGTAATATGTTTCAGGGAAGAGATATCCTTCAAAGGTTTCAGCGTCAATTCCTTCTTCATGCACAAGCGATGAATCAAGTGCTGCCCTTAAAAAATCTTCTTCTTTGCCTAAACCTGCCTTGGCTAAATTTGAAGCAATCTGGTTTAGATTATAACCCTCCGGGATGGTCAGTTTATAAAGGCGTACTTTTCCGCTTACTGTTATATGGAATATTTTATTCGGTGGCATAGCGGCAGAAAGAAGGTATTCTCCAGCTTTTATTTTTTTATCATATCCTTTAATACGGGCAAGTAAATTAAATTTATACAGATCTTTTATAATGTCTGCTTTTTGCAGTCTTTCTGAAAAGGATTTAAAGTTCTGGCCCGGTTTAATAAGTATAATTTTTTCATTATGATCAATACTTGATGCGGGCATGTCTGCATACATAAAGAGATTAAGTATAAAGCAGAACAGGCCGGAAAATGACAAAAAAAGCGTTATTGAAATTGTTACTTTTAATTTATTCAAGCTGAAAGTTGCTCCAAAGACTATATGGGATGTCCCCAAGTCCACGTTTAACCAAATGACACCCTTTTCGATAAATATGAAACGGCGTTGTGCCGCGTTTCATCTGTCCTTTCTAAAATATTAAACACCTGGATAAGCGATAACCTTAAAACTTGAACCCAAGCCATTCGATTAATAAATCATAATGGCTCCTCTTATTCGCCACTCTGCAATTTATTGAGCATATTTTCAAAAAGTGGGCGGTCTCTCAGGCTCATGAATTCTTCACGGAAGGTGATAACTTCCAGCTCGCCCCAGTTTTCTGAAGGTATGTCTCGCAGGATGAGGGCAAAACGGCTACCATCAAAGAGACGAGTATTATCCATATAAGGTAAATCAAAGTAAGAAACGCCAAACTCTATACCATCTCTCACAAAGCGTCTAAGAGCGTATACTCCATCTTTGAAGTAGTCCCGGTAGAGTGCTATTTTGACAGCAACTTCATCCTCTTTTATATCTTCGAGAGTTATTTCGATAGCATAATATGCTTTGCCGTCGTTAATGATTTCCTGGTTTTCTTTTTCATCACTGATAGTGTAATCCCCGTTTATACCTCTACATTTGCCATAACAATTCTCATCCAGGTCTCGAAGTTCCCCATTCTTCCCTTCTATTTTCAATCCATCAGCATTAGGGTCATACAACAAAACACATTTCGTCCCGTTTTTTTTCAACTGCACAGTCTTTGTAACCCCTATTCTGGATAACATGACTTCCTGCTTCTTTGCAGTAGATTTGGACATCTTGATAAGGTCATTCCCGAGAGCCTTGAGTTTTTTTGATTCTTTTTCCATGCTGCTTTCTTTTTCCAGTTCTTTAATCCGTTTATATAAGTCTTCAAAGAGTGGCCTTGCGTTGAAATACTCCTGAAAGTTACTGAGGAGGAGGTTGAGGAATACGACCTTCTTGCATAGGTAATCTATATTATCTTTCCCCTGATTATCCGAGGAAAGTCCACCAAGGTACTCTTTCATAAGCGTATTAAACATGGATGCCCTTATATCACTGTCAGCGCTTTCCCGCCTGCTCATAATCTCTGCAAAGAGTTGGACTCGGCGGTTCTTCTCAGCATTAAAATGTAAAAGACCTGACACAACAAGACCGATTATGGGAATGCTTATTGCCCCGATAATCTTGGCTATTGATTCGACCTTTTGGAGACTGCCATTCTCTTTCTCTCTTTTCTTTTTCATACTTCTCTCCATAACAATAGAATCCTGGTAGTTTCCCTGGTTGCTCAGTCCTTGCTGATCTTGAAATCTACCCTGGTACCCCTTGGAGAGAGAAATATCTTCTTCTCCTTCTCCTTCCCCTTGACCTTAAGGGTATATTCCCCTGGCTTTAATTCTTTTGAGTAAAACCCGGATCTGTTGGTTGTGGTTGAGGTTGAGGTTGAATCACTCTCTTTCTCACCTTTAACAATAATGACCTCCACATAACTGACTGGCCCACCGTTCCTGTATAAGACCTGGCCATACAGCTCTGCGTTTGCGGCAGAGGCGTTCTGATCCAACAGGAGAAAAGAAAATAGTAATAAAAGGATAATTCTGAAGCTCTTCATCTGTTTCACCTCCACTTTCAAAAAGAAGTTTTATTTCTCCGTATTAAAGGCTATAACGCCTTAACTGAGCAACGGCGGTAAAGATTTTCGCTCCGATTAATTATTTTCCGTGAGCGAACCAGCGTCTACCGTTAGCTCAAGTGATTTGTTATGTTTACCTTATTTAGGAATTTTTACATTATCATCTTCATAAATTCCGTTTTCAGCAGTCGTGTGGCACGCAGAACAGTTCGATAATGAACCAATGGATTCCCGTTTGAAAACGTTCGGGGAAATCTCATGATGTTTTTCTCGGATATAAGGGGTGTCGGTGATCCTCATAGGCACATGGTTCCCCAAACTTCGCATAATTTTAACAGCACGTTTTGCTGAGCTGTATTCCGCACTGTTCGATTTTAGATAGTCTGAAATGGCCTTTCTTGAATCGTCATCCAGTTCGATCGACTCTCCGAAATGGTCATCAAGGTTAGTCAGAATTTCCATCCAGGAAGCTTCCGGCAGCAACTCAGGTTGATATGCAAAGTGGCAGGCCCCGCACTCTTCTTTGTAGGTTGGATTATTCACTGGTTTTAGATAACTTCCATCATGCTCATTGTCGCGGTGCCTCTTACGGTTTCTTTTGCGGTGTTTGTGATCATCATCATCGTCATCATCATCATCATCGTCATCATCGTCATCCCAATCTAAAATTTTATGGAACCAACTCTTTTCCTTGTGGTCATCGTCGGCCGCAGCTAAATATAACGCTCCGCTGAAAACGATTAGGATAAACGTTAAAAACATAGTGAGTGTTGTCTTTCTGTTCATTTTTTTACCTGTAATATGGATATGTTATATAATTGAACTGAGCTACGGCGCACTGTATTTCATCCTGACTAATCATTTAACGAGAAACGAACCAGCGTTTCCCGTTAGCTCCGGTGATTTGATATGCATTTTATTTTCTTGTTACTCTTGGCGTGTGAAGTGTAATCGGAATATGCTTCCTGTAATGACTGAAGTCATTATCAGTTGAAAATATAGGCATATTGTTTCTTGTTGAAACAGCGCAAATCAAAAAATCTGTATTTGAACCTTGAATACCTTTACGGCGGAGGGTATTAAAATATTCTGCCGCTAATTCAAAGTCTTCTGAGGCAAGTGGTAAGTCGGGAAAAGCAGACAATATTTTTTTTAACTCTGAAAATTGTTGCTTTCTTTTCACTCCAGAAAGAATTTCTTGCCGAATTGGGCCAATTAACTGCACTCTCACTTCTTCAATCAGCTCTTGAAACTCAACAAGTTCAATATTGGGGCCAGACTGTTTCTTTCTGCGAAGGGCCAGAGACCAAATACATGTGTCTACTAAAACCTTCATTTAACCTTCCGCTGTTCTTTATAATTATAATCAGATCCATATTCTATCTTGCCAAAAAGGTTTATGATCTCAACCTGTTTGCGCCTTTGGATATACTCAAGGAGCGCTTCAGTTACGACTGCTTTTTTGGTACGATGTTGACCAACTATAAGGGCTTCTTCTATTAATTTATCGTCAATTGCTAAATTAGTGGGCATAATTTACCTCCATATTTTCTTACACATAATAATATAACTTATCATGTGTAAAACCAAAAGACAACTAGATGATTATTATTTTGTATATCATTCTAAACTGAGCTACGGCACTCCACACTATGTATTATTCAGGCTTATCCGAGAGCCTCCCAACTACTGCCGTTAGCTCCAGTGCTTTGTTGTGTGCCGGGCAAGGCCCGGCTGCTAAATGGTGATATCTGAAACAATGACACATGTTTCAGATAAAGTCCAGACCCAGCCTGATGGAGGCGAAGGGTAGCCAATGGCAAGGGGATTGTCGCGAGGCAATTTCTGAAGGAGGCCGGAGGCAAAAGCGTGGGTCGACGTACAGGTATGCCCCGTATCGAAAGATAGAGGGCAGGCAGATGAGGCGGGGGATCCGGGACGAGTCCGCAACACAGGACAAAGTCCTCTATCCATCATGGTGAACTCCGTATATCTGACGATCGTGCGCTGAAAGTAGCCGATGTTCACCCCGGGAGGCCCACTGCATCTCGTTATGACATCTGTGTGAAATTACCGGAATAGGGAAGGCCGGTATACTAAATTTTCCCGGCGTTGGTGGAAGATCGTATCCTGACCGCCGGCGAGCCAAACTCTGCGAGGAGAGGAAACCACGAATCAAGGGATACGACGGCAGATGAAATATCGAGTGAGCAAACCGTAAGGAGC
>JAJSZW010000016.1:0-1520 GCA_030262895.1 Deltaproteobacteria bacterium
GAATCTTCCGGTAAACCTGTAAAAAATCCTGCGACATGGAAGGATGCTTTTTCAAAATTTATCAATGAAATTCGTTTTCAACACCTTGCATATAGCACGGAAAAAACCTACAGATCATGGATCAGGCGTTTTGTTGGATTTTGTAATAATGCTCCTCCAAGAACCATTCAGTCTTCTCATGTGAAAAAATTCCTTGTTCATCTGGCTGTGGAAGGAAACGTAAGTTCATCCACCCAAAACCAGGCATTTAATGCTTTACTGTTTTTATTCAGATACGTTCTTGAAAAAGAGTTTGATGTAAGTGACAATGTCATTCGGGCAAAAAAAAGTGGTAGAATTCCGGTTGTTTTTAGCAGAAAAGAGATAAAGAAGCTTTTTAAGCATTATCCTGAACAATATCTACTTCATGTAAAACTGATTTATGGTTGTGGTCTCCGCATAACAGAATGTATCAGACTTCGTGTAAAAGATCTTGATTTTGAAAACAAATCGCTAATTGTCCGTTCCGGTAAAGGAAACAAGGACAGGGTAACAACTTTGCCTGAAACACTGCATCAGCAATTGAAAAACCACCTTCAAGAAGTAAAAAAAATTCATGAATTGGATCTGGCCGTTGGAAATGGTTCTGTTTATATGCCTATGGCATTAGCAAAAAAATTTCCCAATGCTTCAAAAGAGTGGGCATGGCAGTATGTATTTCCATCAAAAAATTTAAGCCTTGACCCACGGGCAAAGATTATAAGAAGGCACCATATAACCTCACGCGCGCTGCAGAACTCCATGAGCAGGGCCTTAAAAAAGTCAGGTATTCCAAAAAAAGCCACCATCCATACACTAAGACACAGCTTTGCCACCCATCTTCTCCAGGATGGCTATGATATCCGGACAGTTCAGGAACTCCTTGGGCACAAGGATGTTAAGAGCACAATGATATACCTGCATGTTTTAAGAAGTTTAGAAGGTAAAGTCATCAGCCCCTTGGAAAAACTATGAGGATAAAGAACACAGTGTAAGATGGCATGATAAATAATACTTTTCGATTCTATTGGCTATGCCTTCCATTTTTATTTTAGGTGGTGGATTTGGGTGGCTTGCGACTTTCTTCAAACATCTCCTGGACAAGAAATATTGCATTAGTGTCAGAATCATCTCCTTCTGCTATTTTGTATATTGAGGCACTAAATAGAGATGTCAGATAAAAAGATAAGTAAATATTATTGCTTTGAGCAGGGCCCAATCCGACCACCAAGCGAGTCGCAAAGCCTTCTTTTACGCGTTACCAGAAACTGCCCCTGGAACCGCTGCACTTTCTGTCCCGTGTACAAGGGTACGCGCTTTTCAGTACGTCCGGTTGAGCATGTAAAAAAAGATATAGATTCGGTTCATAGATATGTGGAAATTCTGAAGAACATGGCTGAAAAGTCAGACTATATCAGCCGTACCGATATTGTAAAAATCGCAAAAAAGACTGATCCTGATGAATTGAGAGCTTCTGTTGCGGCATTTAAATGGTTTTCCGA
>JAJSZW010000016.1:1530-42878 GCA_030262895.1 Deltaproteobacteria bacterium
TATCCAGGATGCAAACAGCCTTATAATAAAGCCTGCCGACCTGATAGATATTTTGAATCATCTTAAAATGCGTTTTCCACGGATCGAAAGAATAACATCCTATGCGCGGTCCCATACTATTGCGAGGATAAAGGATGATGACCTTAAGGCTATGAAGGATGCAGGTTTAAACAGGATTCATATAGGTCTTGAATCCGGTTCAAACCAGGTCCTTGAAATGGTTAAAAAGGGTGTCACAAAGGAAACGCATATAAAAGCCGGCCTTAAAGTTAAGAAAGCCGGTATGGAGCTTTCAGAATATGTTATGCCCGGTCTTGGAGGAATAGAACTTTCAGATGTTCACGCAATAGAGACTGCCGATGCATTAAACCGTATAAATCCCCATTTCATAAGGCTTCGTAGCCTGGCCATTCCTAACGGCATCCCGCTTTTTCAGGATTATATTGAGGGTCGTTTTCAAAAATGCACGGAAATTATGATGGTAAAAGAGATCCTGATGGTTATAGAAAATTTAGACGGGCTGACAAGCGCTGTCAAAAGTGATCATATACTGAATCTTTTTGAAGATCTTGAAGGCACTCTGCCGCAGGACAAAGAGCATATGACAAATATCCTGAAAGATTTTCTGGCAATGCCGCCTGAAAAGCAATGCCTGTATCAGGTTGGAAGAAGGCTTGGGATTTTTTCAGGTCTTGGCGATATGGAGAATTCAGGGTTGGCTGCAAAAGCTGAAGATGCATGCATTCAGCTTGGAATTAATCCTGAAAATGTTGATGAAACAATAGATGAGATGATGAAGAGGTTTATTTAGTCTCCCTTTTTCTTGACATTTTTTAGTAAAGTCGAAATATTGATGGCAAAGTAAAAAGCTCCAAATTCAAGGCGCGCAAATCCTGAGGAGAGAGACGTACTTATTGCTACGTCGCAATGACGAAGGATGCGGCGCAACGCTAAAGTTGGACTTATTACGAAGTCATCATTAATTGAGAGGAACTTTGAATGGATGAACCAAAGTTAAAAGAGCATGTCATAAACAGGGACTGGTGCAAAGGGTGCGGTATATGTGTGCATTTTTGTCCTAAAAAGGTGCTTGAGCTTGATGATGGTGATAAGGCTTTTGCAAAGCGACCCGAAGATTGTATTTGCTGTAAACTATGTGAATTTATGTGCCCTGATCTGGCGATAGAAATAATTAGCAGTAGGGGCACGGCGCGCCGTGCCCCTACTAAGGGTTTATTATGAACGAGAATTTAAAATTTATTCAGGGAAACGAGGTGTGTGTGGAGGCTGCGCTTTATACAGGCCTTGATTTTTTTGCAGGTTATCCCATAACACCTTCCACCGAAATTATGGAACATATGGCCAAAAGACTTCCTAAAATAGGGGGCAAGTTTCTTCAGATGGAAGATGAAATAGCGTCTTTGTGTGCAATTATCGGCGCATCACTTACGGGTCATAAGGTCATGACAGCTACAAGCGGCCCCGGATTTTCTCTTATGCAGGAGGCTCTTGGATATGCGATTGTGGCTGAAATTCCCTGCGTAATTGTAAATGTTCAGCGTGGCGGGTCTTCTACCGGCATTCCAACACATGTGGGCCAGGGGGATGTTATGCAGGCCAGGTGGGGAACCCATGGAGATCACGCAATAATTGTGATGACAGCCTCAAACCATCAGGATGTTTTTGCAATAACTGTGGATGCTTTTAATATGGCAGAAACATACAGGACGCCGGTGATACTTCTGTTTGATGAAGTTGTCGGCCATATGCGTGAAAGAATTTTTATTCCGAAAAAAGGAGAGATTTCTTTGGTGGAAAGGCTTAGGACATCTGTAAAAAGAGGGGTGGATTTTCATCCTTATCTTCCCAGAGAAGACGGGCGTCTTCCGATATCTGATTTCGGAGGGGTTCATCGTTACAATGTCACGGGCCTGGTTCATGATATGTGGGGTTTTCCGTCAGATAATCCTAAGATCGCTTACGGCCTTGTACGGCATTTAGTAGATAAAATACAGAACAATACGGATAAAATTGCCAGATATAAGGAATACTACCTGGAAGATGCCAAGACAATACTTATTTCTTATGGTTCTGCTGCCCGTTCTGCCCTTCATGTAGTAGAAAACCGGAGGGGGAGAGGTGAAAAGCTTGGTCTTCTGGAGCTTCAGACATTGTGGCCTTTCCCGCATTCTCTTGTTCAAGAGAAATGTGCTGATGCCAAGTATGTGGTTGTTGTGGAGATGAACACAGGGCAGATCCTTCAGTCGGTGAAGATCTGCGTTGACAGGCCGGAGAGGGTATTTCTGGCCAACCGCATAGATGGCGTTTTTATAACTCCTACAGACATTAGAAATATCCTGAGGCTTATTGAGGGAAAGGGCGTGTAATTATGGCGATCAAGGATTACATAAGAGAAAGATTTTTTCCTCATATCTGGTGTCCTGGTTGTGGACATGGGATGGTGCTTAACGGACTTCTCAGGGCCATAGAAAAAATCGGATTAGATAAAAACGAAATTGTCATGGTATCGGGTATTGGATGTTCAGCCCGTATTTCAGGATATGTTGATTTTCACACCATGCATACCATTCACGGTCGTGCCTTGGCTTTTGCGACCGGAATAAAAATGAGCCGCCCTGAATTAAAGCTGATAGTTCCCATGGGGGATGGCGATGCCCTGGCTATCGGCGGAAATCATTTTATACATGCCGCCCGTCGCAATATGGATATGACTGCAATTGTCATTAACAACCGTGTTTACGGCATGACAGGAGGCCAGTTTTCTCCTTTATCCGGCTATGGGACGATGAGTACAACATCACCATATTCAAACATAGACCATGCTTTTGACGTTGTTGAGTTGTCTGTAGCTGCCGGAGCTTCTTTTGTGGGCAGAACAACTACATATCATGCTCAACAAATGGCGGATATTTTAGGCCAGGCTATAATTCACAAAGGTTTTTCAGTGGTGGAAATTATGTCCCAGTGCCCCACTTATTTTGGAAGAAAAAACAGGTTGGGAAGTGCAATTGATATGCTGGAGCATTTCAAAGAAAATACCACGCCCATTGGTTCAAAAGCCAAACAGAAAAACCCCGATTTGATAGAAAGAGGAATTTTTGTCCAGAAAAAAATACCCGAGTACTGTGACGAGTACAAGAAGATAATCGAAAGAGCTGTGAAAGATTAGGACGAAAGGAAATTAAATATGGAAAGACACAGGCTGGTATTTTCAGGCTCAGGAGGGCAGGGCATTATAACTGCTGCTGTGATACTTGCCGAGGCGGCTGTTCTTCATGAAAACCTGATTGCCGTGCAGACTCAGTCTTATGGAGCAGAGGCAAGAGGGGGAGCGACCCGTTCAGATGTAATAATTTCTGATTCAGCAATATATTTTCCTAAGGTTAATCAACCCAATGTTCTTATCTGCCTGAGCCAGGAGGCCTATAACAAGTTTAGTCCCATAATACGACCCGGAGGTCTCCTTATTACAGATACACGTTATGTTAAAACGTACATGAAAGTTGATGCACGACAGAGAGAACTACCCATGTATCAGACTGTAATGGAGAAGATAGGCAAGCCAATCGTGTTTAACATATGTATGTTGGGCGCCTTAATAGGTTTGACGGATTTTGTTAAATCCGAGTCAGTTAAAAAGGTGTTAAAAACTCGCATTCCTTCGGATTTTCTTGAGATAAACGAAAAAGCCCTTGATCTTGGGATAAAGCTGGGGAATGCTTATAAATAGGCACCCACTTTTCTTTTCCTTTGATAAATTTTGCATCACCATTTTATTTATCAGTCGCCCTAATGCGTCAGCCGTGTAGGAAACCGCTGAGCGAACCGGCGAGGTTCCCCACGTCGGCTGACGCGATGCAATTGTTGGGTGTCCGCCCGAAGGCGCCCTTTTTCCTTCAGATGCCGAACTGCTTTGTGTCAATCCACTCCATGCGCAGCAAGGACCAGAAGTCCATGGCCAGTTTGCTTATCACATAGTCGTAGGGTAGCCACCCGTAGCCCTGGTCTCCCCATCCTGTGCCCCATGAGTTGCGAATAAGCAGGGCGCCGGTGGTTGTCTTGTTACACTTCGTGTTTTTTATCTTTTTCCTGTCGTCGTAACCGACTGCCACGATGGCGTGGCCCCACTGCGCTTGTTCGCCGGGACATGGGTATGGAATTCCACCTTTCACATCGCACGAACTGAACGACGGGAATCCCCAAAAACCAAACATTGAGGGAATCCCGGCAACTAAATATTTCTTGACTTTGGTCAGAACCTTGCTTGCTGGGACATTGGCTCCCAAGGAATCATGACAGAAGTACCGCAAAGCTTCGTAGTTGTCCGCCACGGCATACACGAAGCTCGCCGGCTCTTTGTCGAAGTCAGGTTTGACATCCGTGTATGGCCAGTACTTCTCATCTGGAACACCGCAGAGCGCTAAAGCTCCCATCGTGTTCCTCAGCCAGGCTCCCGTATCCCCGGTTACTTGCATCAGATTGCGCGTTGCTTTGTAGACAAAGAGGCGAGATCCCTCGATGTGCTTACTGAACGCTCGGCGCTGGAAGTACTCGACTATCCCCACCGCGGCATGTGCCGTACACGATCCCAGGCTCTTCTGGTTCTCGACCGGTGAGCACCAAGTCCTGAGATCGACGGTTGCCGATGGCGCCATCAGTTCTCCGCTCTTGGGCAACCCCAATTTTTTAGCCATTTCCGCGATCTCCGGCTCTGCATCCGTGAAATCTCGCAGATCCGGCAGGGGCGGCAGCCACCCTGTACCCACAGGGAGCCCTACATCCGGAACCTCTACTGGTTGATACGTATCATACATTTTTCACGCCTCCTTTTACTGAATTGTTGTTAAACCTATCCTTCTGCAAACAACATGCTTCACCCCTAATCCTGACTCTTTTTTTTACCACCTCCTTTCTGAGACGCCACCTCCATGCGCCTAATATGCTCAGGATTTTTTGCTTTTCCGCATTAAATAACCGATTAAAATAAGCGCGATAATGATAAGCAGGACGTAGTAGAAATTAAACTCGGTAGCCTTATCCCCTACGTCAAGCACCTTGGCTTGTTCCATTATAGTTCCGCCAAATTGCACTTTTAGATCACGCGTCCCGTGTTTTGCCTCTTTATGTACGGTGAAGTGCAGGATGTAAGATTGGCTGAGCGCCTCTTCTTCTTGGTCGTCCTGAGCCGGTTTTTTTTCTTCGACAGTAACATCCACTCCCTGTCCCAATGAAACACGTAACTGACTGATAAGCGCTCGGAGATTCACTATCTTAAATTCAAACTGTCCGGATTTTCCGGGAGTAATTCTCAAAACATCTTCCAGCTTTGGAATGATAATTCGCGGTTTCTTGCGATCATCGTCCTTATCACGGTCGGCAAGATTGATAACACCGGTTGCCCAGGCCTTAAAAGCCGACTTATTCCCCAGCTCATAATCTTTCTCAATCATGTCCAGGGTTGTACCTGGTTCATATTTCACATAGGGCGCCGGCCTGGAATTTTCGGTAATCTTGAAATTCACTTCGGCGCGAAGTTTTGTTGTGCGCAGTTTTTGGTCGCGAAGCAGTTTTTTCAAATTTTCGTCACTCAAATCGATCAAAGCAGAATAAATACCGTCTTCCGCCTGAATATCGATACCGGTGGAACCGTCATCCTTCATGGGGACTACCGTGATGAGATCGCCCGCCATATACAGACTGACGTCAACTATCAGATCGGTTAATGGATACCTGAAGGAAAGCTGCGCACGCACCGGCAGGACATTGTCGGCTGTGAAATCCTCAAACCAGACTTGCCCTTTGAGTTCGCGGTTATCGGCATAGGCGGTGATTTCAATTTTTTCATCAGGCAGCCCTGAATCATCAATACCGGCAATATAATACTTCCATATTCCCAGCTTGGGAGCGCCGACTTCGACACCGTTGAAACGTCCTTTCAGGGCAACGTTGTTGGGCGATAATGACGAAAAGGTTGTGCTACCTGGATCTTCGAGATGGATTGTCAGTGATTTTGAGGCGTCGCCTGCATGCAGAAAGACGTAGAATTGCAGCTCTCTTGTTTTAGGCGGTACCTCAAACTGCCCGCCAAAAACCTGAGTCTTGCCCAGTGTTACTTTTTCATCCATTTTCCCCTTAAAGGCAAAAATCGGGGTTTTCCCGCGACCGGTGGAGAACTTCCTTGTCATGATCATTTTAAGTTCAGCCGCGTCGTCGCGTTCGGAAACCGGCGTTGTGGTACCGGATGTACCGGAGGCGATCGAGTCCATGGTTGTGGCATCGGCGTTGCCAAAAGAGAAGGTATGAATTCTAATGCCGCGTTCATTTGCCCGGGTCACCTGATCCCAGAGGCTGGGGCCCGTGGTTTGACGTCCGTCCGACATCAGGTAGATTTCCGCGCTGCTGACGCCTGCCTCCCCGTGAGTTGCTATGAGCCGGTCAATAGCCGTTTCGAGCGCTATGGCGATATTTGTCAGCCCGGAAGCATTTCTGAAGCTTACGAAAGGCAAATCATTTGTCGGGTCATAGGCAGCATATGGGAACAATTCCTCGACACTTTCATTGTAAAGATAGGTGCCGATAATATCAGTTGGATCTGAGCTGTGATAGAGGAACATGCCGGCCTCCTGCACAAATTGCGCTGCCGTTACACCGTCGGTGGTGACGCCCATGGACCCTGATCTGTCAAGAAGCAGCACAGTTCCGGGGTGTGGTTCATCATCGCCGATAAAAACAATATCAACGTCAGGGCGGGCGCCCGGATCGGCAAAAGTGCCTTCTGTATGCACACCGGAAAGATCGACATGTTCCAGAGGCAGGAGGCTCCATTCGTCCTGGGCAAAGGGCATTGTAAAACCGTGATGGGTGCGGTCCGGTCCGTCGTTGGTCGCATCGGCGTCACTGAGTAATCCGGGTGTTAAAACTTCCCCGGTTGTCGTGCCCGGCCCCGGCTGATCATAATCAACAACAATCCGGGCGTTTGAGGTATCAACATACAAATGCGGGAAGTTGCTGGACATAACGGTATTGGGATCACCTGTTGTAACGTCCACCAGAAATGAAGCGCTGCCATCGATTGTTCCTTGATAGTAACCTCCTGACTTAGCATAGCGGTCAGGCAATCGGTAAAAATAATGACCCAGTTCATGGTGGACAACATCATGAATGCAGGTTCGATAGGCCGAGTTCAACGACATCTGAGAGTCTGAGTTTACCCAGCCCCCGGTGGGAGCTGACGAACCGCCCACACCGACATTCCATTTGATATCGGCACTGGTCCAAGCACGGCCCTGGTCTGATACATAAACTCTCCGCAAATAATGCTCCCCTTCTGTGGCCGCATGAATGTGGTCGGCAAGTTTATCGAGGTCGCCCTGAATTTTTTCACGGCCTGTGCACGAACCGGTGCCGCCTGGGCAGGAGGGGGGACTGTTGGGAGCGCCGAGATTACTTCGGCTGGCATTTGTTGCATCACAAGAGAATCCACCGGGAAGAGTATCAGCTTCTGTGATGGTGTCGTCGAGGCTTGCGCCTGCTACGTCAAGATTATCGTACGAAATCCAGAGTGTTATTCCACCATCGTTTGCGATAACTGCCGCTGTAGCGAGGTTTGGGGTCAACGACAATCCTACCGCCAGAAAAAAGACAAAAGTACTTAAAAAAACACTTTTTGTAATAAACCTTTTCATTTCCCGTTACCTCCTTAATCATTTAAGTTTTTTGCAAAAAGTATCATGCTTAAAGGTATTCAAAGGCTGAAAGGCCATTTCACAATCAAAAAGCTAACCCGCTAATCAGCCGCGTGGCTTTTTGCGTCGGCTGAATTAGCCTTGTTGTGTGCCGGGCACTGCACGCATTCTCAAGGGTAAGTATATACTATAATTGAGGTATATTGCAAATCCCTGATCCATCTGGATGGAGGCGAAGGATGTAGCAGTATGGCAACTGTATATCGGTGACGGTATACTCATTATTCGCTTAAAAAAATGGGTAAAAGTTTAATTTTGAACTTCAAGGAATTATCTGGTATTTTAGACGGTTACACAATGTTGCCTCATTATTGCAAAAAATTTAATTATCATGAGGCTCATGCCGATACCTGCAAAGTGTGATTTTTTTTTAAATTCAATCACAAGATTATGATTTCTTCCTGTTTCTTTAAGACTTTCCCATGTGATTTGCTTTATTTATACTGATATATAGCGTTAAGCACAACATGTTGTTGTTATTAATTAAACAATACACAATTTTTTTAAGCGAATTAGAAGGTTTAATGCTACTACAAAGTCCATTTTTGAAATTTATTTTGCTACGTCCATAATTGATATATCATAAACAGTTATTTTCACATTATCAAAAACGATTTCATTATTGCTTGCATTAAATGAGTAAGACATAGATTCGCCTGGTGCAAGTTTTACTTGCCCCCATTTGTCTTTTACATCAACTAACTCATTTTTGTTATACAATTCTATTGTATGTGCTATTTTACCAAGATATTCTTGGCTAGCATTTTTAACCTGATAAATAACGAGTTTCTGAATTTTTGAAAACTGTTTATTCTCAATAATTTTGGGAGAAGATATCTCAACTATTTTTTTTGTTTCAAAGAAGAGTTTATTTTCTTCCGCTTGTATCCTTTTATCTTCCTCGTTATCGAAAAAGCCAAAGCCGTCTCGTATTTGCTCTCCTGCTTCTTTTACAAACCCTTCGATTAATTTTTTTCTTTCAAGATCATCTTTTGCATCTTCACTTATCGAAATTAACTCTTCATATACTGCCCTAATTTCGCTTGCAGCTTTGTTTTTCTTTAGTTGATCATATGAAAAAAGAGCGATTACAATAAGAATAACAATTACGATAGGGCTATTTAGTATTCTCCACATAATTTTGCTTCCCCCCCTGTCCGATATTTTTTTGCCGAATGTCTGAGCTGAGCTACGGCGGTATGTCTATGCTTTACTCTGGCTTACATGAGAGCGAACCAGCGTTTTCCGTTAGCTCAAGTGAATGGCTGTGTGCCGGGCACGGCACGTATTCTTAAGGGTGAGCATATACTAAAATTGAGGTATATTGCAAGTCCCTGATCCATCTGGTTGGAGGCGAAGGATGTAGCAGTATGGTAACTACTGTATTTCGGTGACGGTATATGGAGAGGAAGCTGTCCTGCCGAGGCAGGATATTACGAACGCACGGGGCGACGTACAGAAACCGAGTCAGACGGGTCTGGTGGGACGAGTCCGCAACGCAGGATAAAGTCCTCTATCCATTAATTATAGGCCAGGCAGGTATACTCGGCGCTCGTTCGTGTGCGGAAAGATGCGTGTTTACCACGGGAGGCCTCACATGCTGCCATGAGCTGAGGTTTTGAGCAATCAAGCCTGATCGCATATGAGGAGTCAGCAGATGGCATATTAGTCGGAGGAAACGAGCCGCTGTGGAATAGACGTGGAGAACTCACCCCGGCGAAGGCTTGAACGGTGCTCAGCCGAATGGTGTGGGTAAATGGTCATAGCTGTCAAAGAGCGTGTTCTTACTGGTATTATGCAGCAGTTGCTAAAATGCTGGTAGCGTTGCATTCCCCAAGGCCATGCAGACCAGATGTTCATTATGTTCATTTGTGTCTGTTTTGACCAGCCGAATCGCCGGATACGTGATCCGTATGTCCGGTGGTGTGGGAGGGGCGCTCAGCGATGGGTGTTCCCTATCCCTATATGTGTTGCAAATTCTTTCCGTTTTTGATCTCGAAATGATTTGTTGGTTGTCCAAAGAAATGATGCTTGATGATCGCCCTCCATCAAGATCGGTGGGGGACGGTCTGGCAGCATTTCTGGTGGCATTGGGCCTGACTCATAGTTCCATGCTTTGTTTGGTGCGTTTACATGCCCTCTTCGTTCATTGGAAATTTTTACTAGAATATCTCGTAACTCTTTAGCAGCACGTGAATGAACAGCGGTAACTGCTCGAAAAGTTAAATTATCAATAGGAAGCCGCTCACCGGCTTTGAATTCGATATTCGTAGGAAATAATTCTTGTAAATCATTCCAAACCTTCACATTTCTATCGAAAAAACGGCTACTCACTATTCCGGACTTGTGGACAAGTGAATTACGCCAATCTCTCCAAAAGCCAATAACTGAAAAGGCATTCAATACCGGAGTAATAGGCTCATTTATATTTACACCAGCTCGAGGGTCTGTTTTGACATGTGGTACTTTCACAAGTACCTCACGAATTTGCGGTAATGCATTGAAAATATCAGGCCACCCTGGGATACGGTGCTTTTTTTTTACGGCGCTTTTTTTTATGGATTGGAGCGAACTTTTGACCAAGTTTCCTCTCCTTTTGTGTTAATGAGGCTCCCGATTCAAGGCGAGCGAGAAGGAAGTTTAACGCCCAGCATTGAGCGAAACTCTCAAAAAGCGCTCCATACTTTATTATTAAATGTTCTGTAATAGCACGAATTGAAATCCGGCTAATTTTCTGGATATCTGCAACCGTAGGTGGAATACGCGAACCATCTAAAGAACTTGAAAAACTGCGTTTAAAAGCTGGCCATGCCCTGCGTGCGATAGGATGTTTTTTTTTGTGTGAAAAAACCTTTGATGCAGGAGATTCTAGTTCGATATTATCACATTCTGATTGAACTCTTGTAATAGCTAAAATCGATGAGTAGTAAACTTGATTGATGTAGTGATTATTCTTATTAAAAACAATAAGTGGCGAACGAGTATCCCAAACACCTGATGGGCGAATAATAATTCCATTAAAACGCGGCAACATTTTTTATTACCCCTTGCACATAACCAGTTATTATATGGTTTCTGATTTCCACAGATTCCATGATTATTGACCAAAAATTAGCAAAAAAACATAGTGTTCCTAACCGTATATTTCAATAATTTGGATATCATACAGAAAGCCGGATAACTCCTTCAAAGGCTATCTCGCCAGACGTTTTGAAGTTCAGATTTTTTGCTTGTCATATGTACAATTTATAAGAGATACTGACTAAATATAGAGATCAAAACTCCAATAAGAAAACTGCTGTGGACAAACTGCGCAACTATCAATATCGGCAATAGTCAGCTTTTTAGATTTGGATTAACAGGAAAAGTTTTGATAATTTAAATCCAAAATATCCTGTAAATCCTGTACAAAAATAATATTAAAACCTAAATTGAGCGCTGAAGTGTTACCTATATTCTAATTTTAGCCTCGGTTTTTTCAGGGTGCTTTTGAAGATGCTTATATCGATGCACCGCGGTTTCCGCTAATCGGGAAAGCAAACGAGGCAAATCCGAGTCATTCCAGACAGATTTAAATTCATTGGAAGAAACAAGCTGTTTGCTCAAAAGATAATATGGCTCTTTGCCTGGCATTAATGCTGTGTCTTCATATTCAAAGTCAATTTTTCCAGCAAAAATACTTTCTAATAACTCTTGAACAGTATAGACAAAAAACTTTTTTACATCCTCGGTAGACTCTGCTGTACTGATTTTTTGTCGGAAGTTGGGAAGAACTTTTTGCTCATACTTGGAGAAAGAAATTTGTTTTGTCATGTTTTATCTCCTGGTCAGAGGTGAAGTTTTTATATTGTTCAGACACCGTGGCGACCTCCGTTTAATCTATGCGACAGGTTCAAAACGAGCCTGGAAGAATCGCAGGCGCTTGGGCTCATAGACCATCTTTAGACCTTTTGTGTGTTCACGGGCATCGTAAACTGTTTTTACCGCCTCTGCGACAACATCCATGTGCGCCTGCGTGTAAACCCGACGAGGAATCGCCAAACGCATCAACTCCAAAGCAGGGAAACGATGTTCACCTGTCTTGGGATCACGTCCGGCACTAACAATACCCCGTTCCATGCCACGAACCCCCGAATTCAGATAAAGCTGAGCCGCCAGGGTCTGAGCTGGAAATTGATCCTGAGGAATGTGGGGGTAGAATTTCCTGGCGTCCAGAAAGACAGCATGCCCGCCCACCGGCTTGACGATAGGTATTTCCCAGTTGAGAAGCAAATCTCCAAGATAAAGCACCTGCCCTACACGGGACCGTATTTGATCATCCTGTACGCCTTCGGCGATACCTATAGCCATAGCTTCCATGTCCCGCCCTGCAACACCCCCGTAAGTGTGAAGCCCCTCATAGACTACGACCATGTTGCGAAGCGAGTCAAAAAGCTCATTATCATTGACTGCCAGCCATCCGCCTATGTTGACTAAGTTGTCCTTCTTGGCGCTCATCCAGGCGCCGTCTGTGTAATTGCAGAATTCTTTCAGAATGGCGGCAATGGGCTTGTCTGCATATCCTTCCTCCCGCTGCTGAATAAAGAAGGCGTTTTCGACCATTCGCGTCGCATCCAGGTAGATGCGAATTCTGAAGCGGTCGCACAGTTCTCGCAATGCCCGCACATTGGCCATACTCACCGGCTGACCGCCCGCCATATTCACAGTGCCGGCCAGGCTGATGTAGGCAATGTTTTCGGCCCCTTTTTGTTTGATCAAAGACTCTAACTTGCCCAGATCCACATTGCCCTTGAAAGGATGCTCATTGCCGGGGTCATGAGCTTCGTCGATTATTACATCCACAAACGTGCCGCCAGCCAGTTCCTGGTGTATGCGAGTAGTAGTGAAGTACATGTTGCCAGGTACATATTGACCAGGCTTGATTACAGTCTGGCTGAGCAGGTGCTCGGCGCCCCTGCCCTGATGAGTGGGCACCATATAGCGATAACCATAATAGTTCTTTACCGCCTCCTCCAGATTGTAGAAGTTCCTGCTGCCGGCATATGCCTCATCGCCCATCAGCATGCCGGCCCACTGACGGTCGCTCATGGCATTGGTACCGCTGTCCGTAAGCAGGTCAATATAGACATCCTCGGATCGCAATAGAAAGGTATTGTAGCCTGCTTCATTTAAAGCTCGTGTCCGCTCTGCCTGGATAGTTAAGCGAATCGGCTCTACCATCTTAATTTTCCAGGGTTCCGCCCAGGAACGGCGGCCAGATTGCTGGCCCATAGTCTTTAATTTCGCTGTAGTCATATTGTTTCCCCTTAAAACAGTTCAACCCAAGCTGAATGATTTTAGGGAACGCATTCCCTCACTGCTTCCAGCGCCATCACCAGCTCCACATCCTAAATCAAGCAATCTTCCTTTTTTTACATGTAAACGTCCATAAAAAGAAGCTAAGACATAACCGTTCACGGTTTACGGTTGATCAAAACATAAAAGTATAACGTAAGCGTTCACGGAACGTTGAAATTAGAAATTAGAAATTGGAAATTTGGCCTTCATGTTTTTGTACTGTTGATGAACCCATTCAATTTGGGGCCGAGTTTTTCAACTATTGCTTTGTATTCTGCCGCGTTTGTAAACATCCAAGTCGTAAACTCGTTTCATCTCTCCCCAATTTCTACTTTCCAATTTCAAGTTTCAAGCCGTGAACGGCTACGAATTCAGGTTGCAAATGCACCATGTAATGCTTGGTGGTGTCTGGTAGTCAAGGCACTTTCTTAGTCTATGATTAATCTTTTTAACAGCTATTGCAAGAATTTTGTCGGATATTTCCCTGACATTCATTCCTTTTGGAAAATATTGCCTGGTCACAATGCGATAGTTGTGATATTTTTTAAATTTTGAACTCTTTTTTGAAAGCAGTGATCAACTTATTGATATATTTGTAACATTTTAGCCTTATGAAACAAACCGGCATATATGTGCATATTCCTTTTTGTATTAAGAAATGTCCTTACTGCGACTTTTACTCCATAACAGACCAGTCCCTTAAGCAGCCATTTATCGAGGCCTTGATCCGGGAGATGCAAATGGTCTCAAGCCCTTCTTTAGTATGCGATACCCTGTATTTTGGAGGCGGCACACCTTCGGTTTTCAAAGCAAAAAATATAGAACGTATTATTGAGAATGCATACAGGTTATTCAATTTTCTTCATGACACTGAAATAACCATAGAAGTCAACCTTGGCACTGTTAAGCGTGAACATCTTACGGGATACAAAAGTGTCGGCATTAATCGTATTAATATAGGCGTACAGTCTTTTAATGATGAAATTCTTAATTTTCTTGGCAGAATTCATTCAAGTAATGATGCAGATCTAACAATAAGAGGGGCACGAAAAGCAGGGTTTGATAATATTGGAATTGATCTTATTTACGGCATTCCGGGTCAGACAAAAAAAATGTGGCTTTCTGATTTGCAAAGCGCTATTGAATTTGAGCCTGAGCACCTATCCTGCTACATGCTCACATATGAGAAAGGCACTCCATTGGACAGAGAGCGCCGGCAAGGCAGGTTTAAACCTGTGGCCGACTCTCTGTTAGCCGAGCTTTTTGAAACAACAATGGAATATTTAACTGCTCATGGTTATGTTCAGTATGAAATATCAAACTTTGCAAAAAATGCTTCCAGAATATCCAGACATAACTTTAAGTACTGGTCATTCTCGCCATACCTGGGGTTTGGACCATCCGCCCATTCATTTATACAACCCCGGCGTTACTGGAACTGCCGCAGCGTAAAGAAATATATAGAGAATATAAAAGAGGGCAGGGTGCCTATAGAAGAAAAAGAGATTTTAAGCAAAGAGCAGCGCATGATGGAGATGATTTATCTTGGGCTGAGGAAGACTGACGGGATAGACATTGATGCTATTGATGGAGACCTTGGTATAAATTTTCGCCAGATGTTTGCAGAAAAGATAAAACAGCTTGAGGAAGATGGGTATATTCTTCCCATTCAGCCAAAAAACCACTGCGCGCTTTCAAGAAAAGGAATGGTTTTTCTGGACAGCATAGCGCCCATGTTTATGATTGATGATTGATGATTTGTGGAATCGCTTCGCTCTGTCATTTTAAATGAAACTGCGCCGAAGCAAGCTTTGGGGAATTTAACCCAACAAATCACGAAAATCCGTGTAATCTGCGTAATCTGCGGATTAAAATTAATAGAATACCTTCAATCAACAATCAACAATCAACAATCGACTAACTGCTTCTGAGCCTGCGGATATCGCCTATCCGAATTGTAACGTTTTTTGAATCAAAATATTCTATTAATGGGATTAAATATTTACGTGTAGTGCCAGTCATTTCCTTAAACTGGGGAGTCGTTATCTCACCGTGAGTTAAAAGAAAATCGACCAGTCTTTTTTTCAGATTAGTTACAACCTCCACATGGAAATAAAGTTCTTCTTTTGTTTTGATTATTAGCCCTTCCTCTATAAGAAGCATAAGCACATCTTTGGCTCTTTTTGCATCAATATCAAGTGTTTTGCTCAGGTCTTTGAAATATGGAGGACTGAGTCCGCTTTTAAGATATGTAGTCAAAATTTTTTCTTTTACTTCAGCCTGATCGCCTCCAAGGGAAACAGTATGTGAAGAGAGGCGGACAGTCTCTCCCTCAGAAACGACTTCTTTGTTCTTTATCATCATGTCGAGCATAAGATTAAAAAGTTTTAAACCAGCCGAAGGCAGTTTGGACTTGAGTTCTTCTTTGGGCATACCGGCTTTTAGCGGATTTGTCCTGTGATAATTTTCAAGAAATAATGAAATTTTTTTATTTAGATTTTCAAAGCAGTTTTTATGAATGTAAATTCTGTTTTCCCTGTCGGCACATATGACTGTCTTTATTGACATTAGCTTTTGCAGGGCATTGTCAAGCTGTTTATCAGGCATGTTGGCCATAATTTTAAGATCAGAAAAAGAGACGCCTCGATAACCTGAATTGTCAACATGGTAGGCAATGATTTCTTCAGGCGGCTGGGTTATCAGAGTTTTTAATCCTTCAGAAATACTTTTTTTGAACCGTTTATGTTTTTGTGGAAGCGGGTTTAATATTTGTCCTCCGCCGATTGTGCGTACCGGAGAATAGCTTCGGATGACGAATTTGTCATCCTTTACTATAGCAACTGGGGAATCAAGCCGAATTTGGGCAACAGTAGTTTCTCCCGGGATAATTTCGTCTTTATCAAGCAATACAACATGGCCTAGAATTTCGCTGGTACCTGTATGGAATCTGATGAGTGTACGGTTTTTAACGGGTTTCTTATTGCTTTCAAGAAAGTGAATAGATACATCAAGCATATAACTCGGCCGTAAAGCCCCGGGGCTGGATACCACTTCTCCTCTTTGCACGGAAGCTTTCTCAAGCCCCTGAAAGTTAATAGCTGTACGCATTCCGGCTTCCGCAATGCTGACGCTCTGATTATGTGCCTGAATACCGCGGACCTTTGATGTAATACCGGAAGGATATATCATAACTGTATCGCCGGTCTTGACATGTCCTGAAATCAGGGTGCCTGTAATAACTGTGCCAAACCCCTTCATGCTGAAAACTCTATCTACAGGAAGACGAAACAGACTTTTTACAGAACGGCTGGGAGTCATTGCGCTTAATTCATCAAGGACTTTTATAAATTCAGGAATTCCCTGGCCTGTAACGGATGATACCGGCAGAACCGGTTTGCCCTCAAGAAATGTCCCCCGGGTAAATTCGTTTACATCTTCGATTACAAGGTCCAGCCATTCTTCATCCACAAGGTCAGTCTTTGTCAAAACAACGAGACCTTGTTTTATTTCCAGAAGAGTGCAAATTTCCATATGCTCTCTTGTCTGAGGCATTACTCCTTCGTCGGCTGCGATAACCATAGCAAGAATATCAATACCGGTAGCCCCTGCGACCATGTTTTTTATAAATTTTTCATGGCCGGGCACGTCAACAATACCAAGATGCTGACCGCTGGGAAGATCAATAGATGCAAAGCCCAGCTCAATGGTTATTCCTCTGAGCTTTTCTTCCTTTAGCCGGTCGGTATCTATGCCCGTAAGCGCCTTGATAAGGGCGGTCTTTCCGTGATCTATATGTCCGGCTGTTCCGAGAATTATCTGTTTCATGTTGATTTTTTCTTGCGGAAATACTCTGCTATATACGCGGCTCCGACAAGGAACATTCCCATACATGCTACATATATGATATTTGCGCCGGGATAGAAAAAGCGGGAGAGTAAAACGGCAAAAGCAGCTCCAAGTACAACTCTTATTATAAAAATATAGAATTTGGTCATAATTTAAGCCTATAATATCGGTTCACGGTTCACGGTTCACGGTTAATCAAAACATAAAATTGTTAACTGTAAACCGACAACTGTGAACCTGAGTAGTTATCATCCTTCAATTATTACAAAATTTATTTAAAAAACCGTGAACCGTAAACTGTAAACTGTAAACTGTTACGACAGGTTTTTTAAAAGTTATTTTTTAACAAAATTGAGCTTTAAGTTCATCATTATTGATATAGGGTGTCAAGGGGAATAATATTCCCTGGGCTCGGTTCCTTTTTTAAAAAGAGCTGCAACGGCATTTGGTGATTTTGCATTCTCCGGAAGTCCGGTGACAGGGTCTATATTCAGCCGTACCACATCGTCAGGGATGTCAAAGTATTGAAAAGCTTTGTCTGCCAGCGCTTTTTCCATAAATTCCATCCATATGGGAAGAGCGGCCCTCGCGCCTGTTTCCCGTTTCCCCAAGGTAACAAACTTATCCCGACCCACCCATACACCTGTTGCAATTGACGGGGAAAATCCGACAAAAAGGGCATCTTTACATTTATCTGTAGTCCCTGTTTTTCCGGCGACAGGATGTGTTATAATATTTGCTTTTTGGCCGGTACCTTCTTTTACGACCGCCATAAGCATGTCTGTCATTATTGCGGCACCGGTACGTGACATTACCAGCCTTTTCTTTGGTTTTGCACGCCAGACAATGCGTCCGTTGTGGTCAACAACTTCCATTACTCCGTATGGCTTTATACTTTTCCCCCTGTTTGGAAAGACCGTATAGGCAGAAGTCAATTCTAAAAGAGTCACTTCAGAAGTCCCCAGAGCAAGAGATAAATTTGGAGAAAGAGTAGATTTAATGCCGAGTTTGTGTCCGAACTGGACTACAGACGAAGGGCCAAGCATTTCTATTAGCCTGATCGCCGGTATATTTTCAGAAAGAGCAAGAGCTTTTCTAAGAGTTATTTCTCCCTGATAAGTTTTGGAAAAATTTTCAGGCTTCCAATCTTCTCCTGCTTTTCCTCCCCTGAAGACAACAGGGGCATCCAGTATCTTCATGTTTTGCGTGAAACCCTTTTCAATTGCATGAGCATAGACAATTGGTTTAAAAGCCGAACCTGGCTGTCTCCTTGCAACGGTGGCTCTGTTGTAAGGACTTTTATAAAAATCTTTGCCGCCGATCATGGCAAGAATTCCTCCTGACTGAATGTCAAGGCAGACAAGGGCACTTTGAGGGTCAGGATTAATTATTCCCTGCTGTTTCATCCTTGACTCAAGATCTGAAATGCCCTTTGCGATTGCATCCTCAGCCGTTTTCTGCAGCTCATAGGAAAGAGTAGTATATATTGTAAGTCCTCCTTTATAAAGCCTTGATGAGCCTATAATATTTTCAAGGGAATCTTTAACATATTCAACAAAATAAGGCGCTTTGAGCGAGTGTTTATTTTTTTTTGATAAGTTAAGTCTTTCATTTAATGCATTATTATACTCTGTTTCATTAATTATGCCTGTTTCCAGCATTTGTTTTAATACAATGTTTCTGCGCTTTATTGATAGAGCTCTGTTGACCAGCGGAGAATATCTTGAGGGAGCTTTTGGCATGGCTGAAACAAGCGAGCATTCAGCAAGGGTTAAGTCTTTTACTGATTTGTTGAAAAATATTTTTGCGGCAGATTCTACTCCATATGCGCCACTGCCGAAATATACCTGGTTGAGATAGAGCTCCAGTATTTCATCCTTAGTGTAGCGGCGCTCCAGGTGAAAAGCCAGAAAAGCTTCCTTTAATTTTCTGACAAGGGTCTTTTTTGGATTAAGGAAAAGCGTTTTTGCGAGCTGCTGTGTGATGGTGCTTGCTCCTTCAACAAACTTTCCCGCCCATATGTCCTTTATTATAGCTCTGGCGATTCCTTTCAGATCAATTCCACTGTGGGTGTAAAAGTTTCTGTCTTCTGTTGTAACTATGGCTTTTTTGAGGTATTCGGGTATGACTTTAAGAGGTACCGGGTCCCTTTTTTCTGCAAATAGTTCTGCTATAAGAACCTTGTCTGATGAATATATTCGGGTGACTGCAGACGGCCTGAAATTTTCAAGGGAGCTTATCTGGGGCAGGTCGTGCGTCAGAGCTAAAAAGAAACCCGCTAAAATTCCGCAAATAATGCCGGCTAACGCTATAAGTAAAATGAAAATATTTTTTTTATTGATGAAATTTTTAATCATGGAAATAGCATATTACTTTTGTGCAATATGTTGACTGTAAACATTAATAATTATAAATATCAAATTTAGTTGCAATAATTCACCACGGATTTTCGCGGAATTACACCGAGGAACTGTGAACCGGGTGCAATACAAAAAAGTAACATAAATTATATCAAGTAATCGTTGAACCCGTCTAATCAGCTTAATGTCGAATGTCGAACAAGGAATGTCGAATTACGAAGGAAGGTACTTAATAATTTAAAAGAAACATCCACACTTCGATATTCAATATTCCCTGTTCGACATTCATTATTCAATTGGCGCTTCTTGGCACCGAAAATGGTCACGTTTTGTTCTATGTCACTTTTTTGTATTGCACCCCTGTGAACCTGAGTAGTTAGACTTACTCATTGTTTATAATTTTCAGTGAAATTCCGTGTTGTTCCGTGGTGAACTTTTATATTTATTTCAACTTATATAAGGAGAATTAATATGACTCATGAACATAATTATGAAATACATAATAGTTTAACATTTGATGAAAAATTGGTCAAACTACTTGAGCACTGGATTAAGCATAATGATGATCATGCTGAAAACTATAGAGATTGGGCAAAAAAGACAAAAGAAAAAGGCATGAATGATGTTGGCCTTTTGCTGGAAGATGCGGTTGATATGACAGAGTTGATAAGCAATAAATTCAAAAAAGCGTTAGAGCTTATAAAAAACCGCTAACTCAATATTGTAGCAATTTTGTTTATCTGTTCATGAGCCTGAGCAAGGTCGATTTTTATGGCCACCTGAGCAGCAATCAGTTCAAGTATATCTCTGCGATGTCTGGTAAATACTCCGGCTTTTCTGGCCGCAACAGTTAGTGCTCCTATTGAGTCGCCTTTCTCTTTCTGTAGAGGCAGAATAAGCAATGAGCCGAAGTCCGGGAATCGCTGTTCTTTGCTGAATATCGGTGCCGGCCCTCTGTATTCGGCTCCTGCCGGCAGAGAGCGGTTGATTTTCATGACCTGGCCTACTATTCCTTCGTTTTTTGAAAATTCCAGCCCTTGTAAATTTTTTGCATGCAATCCTTTAGCCCTGACAATTGAGTGGTATTCGCCCTGAAGCAGGCTGATAGCAATGAAATCAGTCTGTACCAGCGTTGTGACAGCTTTGATAGAGGCATCGAAGACAGGTTCCAGACCCAGAACGCTGTTAAGTTCACGCAGCCCTATGCAGACTTGCTGAAAAGCATTTCGCTCACGATTCATAGTGTAAAGCTGCCTTCCCATATTGATATCTAGGTAGAGTTTTTTGCCCAGCAGTTTGAGAATCGTGAGTTCAGACTTATTCCAGTCCGACTTTTCCGTGCGATCTACACAAAGAATACCGGAAATTTTTCTGTCCACCGGGCTTGATTCTCCTTGTAAATTATCCAGTATGTTAACTGCTAAAAGGCTCCCGACCCCTCCTTTTTTGATGTAATAGGGCAGACCGGAAAAGTCAGCCTTAACCGGCGCCAGAGTAATTTCATTTCTATCTTTGAGAAGGGTACCGGTAATTCCGGATCCTATCGGGTATGGGCCTGGCTGTATGTCTTTGCGAATAGTCGAAATGTTTCGCAGCCTGAGTTCGCGCCCCTGTATATCTGGCCATAGCACAGCAACAGTCGTGAGATTAAGAGCCTGTCTGATAAGTTCTAATTGCAGATCAAAGGAGTCGGTAATAGTTTCTATGGTTGAGACACCGGGTTGCTCCTTATTTTCTATTGCCTCAAATTCCGGCAGGGTTTCAAGTATGGAAGGTCCGGGTGCGGTTATTCCTAAATCTTTGGCGTATTCCCTATTATCTGATTTCTTTTTGGCTCTGGCGATTAAGCCGGCCAGTTTTTTGCGATATGCCTGGCTGCGTGCAAAGAAGACCAGGAATACGGCTATCAGCCCGTAAAGAAGCATATTGAGAGCCAATTCAGCTACTGGTTGCCGGCCGGTAATTGTCAGGCCTGCTTCCATTATAAAAGCGAACAAAATGGGAAAAAGAAAAACTTTAGGAGGATATGTTGTGACAAGCCAGGCGATAAATCCTGCTGTAATAATGATTGCGTGTTTTGAATAAGGGCCCGATATTCGTAACAGCATCCATGCCGTTACTGTCCAGAGAAGCGGGCCTTGAATCTGTGCGGTAAAGTGAGCCGGCAGACGGCCTTTCAGGCGGTGTGCGATGTCCAAAAGACCGGCGGCAATTATAAAAGTACCTATTAATAATATATACCATGACGTTACGGTGAAATTGAAGTCAAAAGCACCTGTTCCAACCGCGAGGGCACCAATGGCTGCCAGGGCGACTATATACCAGGTTTTTGCAAACCTTATGGCTTTATCTTTAAAGCTTTGAGGCTTCATTGAGTATCTCTCACCTGAATTGAGCTATTAGCAGTTAGCACAATAATTTCAATATATTGATAGATGTCAAAATCTCACCCAATGGGTGAACATCGAATCGCTGGTAACCACCTGAAATAATAACAGCTAACAGCTAATCGCTAATCTTAGTCTCAGTAGTTTTTATATCAATTTAGTTACAATTACTTTTCAATTCCAACTCTGGCTTTTACTCCTTTTTGGAAATAATGTTTTATTTCTTTCATTTCAGTAACCAGATCCGATTTTTCGATGAGCCTTTGATCTGCATTCCTTCCTGTGATTACTATCTCAACTTCTTCTGGTTTATCAGTAATTATATATAGAAGATCTTCAACTGAAAAAAGTCCGAGCTTAACCGCAACATTTGCTTCATCCAGTATGACCATCTTGTAAGTGCCGGAAGAAACGATAGATTTTATCTTTTTAATTCCTTTTCGTGCAGCTTCTATATCTTCGGCAGCAGGTTTACCATTAATGAAGCAGCCGGATCCGAACTGCTCAACGGTTATGAGATCGGAAAATTTTTTCAGCGCTTTAATTTCACTGTAATTCCCCTTCTTGATGAACTGAGCTATAAAGACTTTCATACCCGCACCTGCCGCCCTTATTGACAGACCCAGCGCAGCAGTGGTTTTTCCTTTTCCATCTCCAGTATAAATATGGACATAACCTTTCATAACTTCTTCCTGTAAAAACTCATTACATTACTCAAGTTTTGCACCCTCTAATTCCTGTTTTTGTATTGCACCCGCCATGTATATCGCTTCTATTGCAGATGAAACCAGCCAGCCTCGCTTGCTGTCCGGCAAACGGATGAGGGAAAAGCCGGATTCATTTCTCTCCTGATACGCCAGCGTACCTTCATGAACCTTGAAAAGCAAAGTATCTTCCTTATCGGGACCTGCCAGAACATCCACCTCTTTTGCAAGTATTACGACCCTGTCGTCAAAAATTGTTTGTTTGAGCATTATACCGAACGAAATGCCGGAAACGATCCAACATATTGAAAAAATAATAATAACATAAAAAATCCATTCCGCTCTAAAAAAAATACGAATCGTCAAAAACAAAAATAACATCAGATTGACCAGGCAGAAAACTGTTGCAAGTTCTGTTTGAGAAAAAAAATTAACACCGAAAATCTCGCTGATTATGTTCTCGGGCTGAGATAAATTATCTTCAGTCAGATCATGTACATATTCTATATTATATTTTAAATCAGCGTCCCTCGGTATAAATCGTCTGGCTCTCTCGTAATTAAGCAGGGCATTGCCCTTTTGTCCTGAACGAAAATAGCAATTGCCTATATTATAAAATAGTTCTCCTCGGGATTCAGACTGGAAAATCAAATTTGATTGATGGTTTTTTAAGATAGATTCATATAGTTGGACAGCCTTCTCAAATTCACCATTAAAGTAAAATTGGTTTGCTTTAAAAAAAATATTCTCAGATCCGCCATCCACATCTCCATCCAGGGCGCAGACAGTATTCACTGATAGCAAAAATAACAATGATACTGTAATGCAAAATCTCATTTAACCTCCTGGTCCACAGATTTCAAAATCCCTGTCAATTCGTCCTGTATCTGCGCCAGGCTGTTTGATTTTTCACCGGTAAAGATTACGGATTCGATTTGCGCAATGCTATTTTTCAACATTGAGGCTGTTTCAGGAGAAGCTCCCCGGTTAATCAAAAGGTCATAAACTTCATTGGGCGTTAACAGACCGCCTTTTAATAAAAATCTGGTATTCAGATAATTAAGAACTGCTGCATGAATTTCTTCAGGCGATAGATCTCGACCCTGAACTTTTTTCAGAAAATTTTTGCCGGCATTCCTGGACCTGATATTCAATATGTTTTTATTATTATTTTTAAATAATTTTCGACCGGCCAGCAACGCCAAAAAAATAAAGGGGGGCGCCGGCAGGAGCAAAATGAATATTTTATTAAAAAATTCCTGCTGCCTTAAGCCCTTAACCGGATCGACTGAAGTATGCACCGGGAAAATATCCTTTCCTATTCGCGTGATCTCTTGTTTGTTATTATTTTTTGTTTTAACCTGGCCGGCATGGTTATCCCCGGAGATTGAAATCAAGTCGCTGCTTCCGGCATCGGCCCCCGGATTTGATTTTAAACTGAATGATTCGGTTTTCAGTTCCCGGTAAAGTCCCTTTTCAGGGTCAAAAAACGCCAGTGCCATTGAGGGAATTATATATTCCCCACTCTTTTCAGGCACAATCGCCCATTTCATAATCTTTTCGCCTGAAATTGCAGATTCGTTCTTGTTAATATTTAGCCGGGGTTTGTCCTGATATATTTTAAGTCCTTTTATATCAGAAAGTTTCAAGTCCGGTATTTGTCGCACATTCCCCCGGCCTTGAACAATTATGGTTAATGTGGCGGATTCATTAGCCTTAACCTCAACAGGATCAAGATTTGCCTTTACATCAAACCGGCCAACCAGACCGCTGAAATTATTCGGTCGATTCTGCTTCGGAAGATTTTTAACATCAAGTTGAATCTCATTAGATGAAAGGTAAGCCGGTTTGCCTTTCCTCATATTAAAAAAAGGATCCTCAAAAAAACCGTCGCGCCTGTTTCTTTTATAAACGGTCATCCGCATACCAGCCGCGGGAATGCTGTATATACCCGGCTTTTTGGGCATTAATATATATTTAAGTTCAATAACCTCATATCTCTTTTCATTGATGCTCGTGCTGTACTTTTGCGGTTCTGCAAGAGATTCAAAAACAAGGCCTTCGACTTCGGGCATTTCAAGGGATATATTGGAAACCTGCTCTCTCATAAAAAGCCTTAAGGTGTAAAGAGCATTCTGGTTGAGGTACAAGTTATTTTTTGAAATTCGGGCTTCCAAAAACAGGGGACTGCTTTCATTGCCGGCTTGATTATTTCTTGCTTTGGAAACCGTCAGCTTAACGCTGTTGCTGGAATAGACCTTGTTTTTTATTCTGACCTGAGCCGGACCGACAACAAATTTGCCAGGCTTTAACGGGGTAAGATAAAATATATATTCAACCTCGGAATTCATGCTGCCATTTACAAATTCAACCCTGCTTGCGGTGCCGCCCTTAACCACATTAAAGGACGCCAGCCCCTCAATTTCAGGAAAACTGCTTTTTTGCTTTCCCGTGACCGTTACTTTCATCACAATGGTGTCAGTCAATACAACTGATGACCGGTCAAGTGTCAGGTCAATGGAGATATCCGCAAATGCATCGGCTGAAAATGCCAAAAAAAATATGCAGAATATGTAAAATATCTTTTTTAAACTCATATGGTAACCGTTCACGGTTGTCGGTTCACAGTTCACGGTTTTTTCAATGAACTATGCAACGATTGAAGCATTTTGGATATGAATGATTTTGTTGTTAGCCCAAGAATATCAAGCTGCTTTCAGCATAAAATCAACATGCACTGCTTCAAAGGGGAATTCGATTTGACCTTTATCGGTTTTTTGCAATATTCCAACATTCAAAAGCATGTGTACATCACGATGCACCGCTTTGACGTCTCTGCCCAAACGACGCGCTGCTTCACGCATTGATATTGGCCCTGCGTCTGTCATAACTTTGAGCAGCTCCCATCGATTGCCCGAGAGTACCTTAAAAAGGAGCCTAGGCGACTCGAAGCTGATGAATGTTCCTTGCGGTTTTCCCTCTAAAGCTCCAAGTAACCGTTTGTTGATTTTTTCACGGGAAGAAATACCCAATATTACGGTACGCATGTTAAAACCCTCCAGTTATCCACATCATTCCAGAAATCTTCAAGCAATGCTTTCGGTGTGGTGAAAATGTATGGAATTTCATCCTCACCTATATGCTTGTGATCACCCTTGCCTGCCTCGTTGTCATAACGTAGTACACAATTACCATTCACAACAAGGGCAAGCCGATACTTGAAACCGTGGTGACTTTTTGAAAACTGAAGACTTACGTCTCCGCATCACCTACAAGCAGAGAAACCGGCATTTGTAAATGCTACGTTTTCCTCAAGCTTGGCTAATGTTACAGGCGCCGGTAGTCCCTAAAAAAAGGTTCAGGTTTGGAAATACCGCCCTGTCTTGCTTTGTAAACACGGCTACCAACTAAAAGCGGGACACTTTCAGCCATTTTGGCTATATGGTAATTCTACAATCAAGCAAAATCTAAGTAGGGTGGATTAAGGAATGTGTGTTTTGATTTACAAGATTAAATTAATCCAGTTCATCATGTTAATCCTGTCAAAAAATAAACCACTACCAATCCTTACCTGATGCCGTCTTCTGCTCTTTCCCGTGAAATCGTAAACGATTGATTGCTGCAGGGTCTTCGCCAATATTATCAAGAAATGCCTCGGCCTCATTTTTGCTCATAGCACCAGACTGGTATTCCTCTGATGTCCTATAATCCTGGTCCGGCTGGCCGCCCTTTCCGGTTTGTTCGGCAGATTCTTCCTGCTCCTGTTTGTTCCGGGATTGATCATTCTGACCGCTATCTTGATCTGCCTGATCTTTTCTTTCATTACTCTGGCCGCTTTGATCTTCTTTGTCCTGATTTTGATCTGCCTGATTTTTGTTCTGTTTCTTATGAGGATCATCTTTGTTCTTGTCATTTTTATTCTTCTTGTTTTTGTCTTGGGCTTGCTCCTGCTCCTGGTTTTCCTGCTGCTTTTCTTCCTCTTTCTTCTGGTTTTCTTCAATGGTTTTTAAAGCCAGTCCGTAATTATATTTTGAGTCCTCATCGCCGGGATTTATTTTTATTGCCTGTTTGAAGGCCTGGGCCGCACCCTGGAAATCACCATGTTTAAAGAGAGAATTGCCAAGGTTATATGCCGATCTGAATGTAATCTGTTTGTCATCGGTTCTTTTCAAGGCGCTACGGAATGCAGCGGATGCGCCTTCATAATTTGCATTTTGGAAAGAGGCGCAACCACGATTATACCTGTTACGAACATCTTTGGGGTGATCCATATCTTTTTTGATAAAAGCCTGTTCCGCTTTCTGATAATGCCCTTGCTGGTAAAGTTCTTCAGGATTTTCATTCGCCCAAACGCTGTTTCCGTGACAAATAATAAGCACAGCCATAATCGAAAATAATTTGGCGCGACCCGGCTTAAGGCCGATCAAGCCTTCCATGACAAGAAAAACAAAAGCAATCCAGATAAAGATATAAAAACGTTCTTCAAAAATCTTGATCTTTCCACTTTCCAGCTCTTTTGCCTCTGTTTTTATTTTTATCCCTTCAAAATAGAGTCTGTCCAGATCAAGATCACCGGTTACTGATCGCACATAGCGCCCATCCGCAGCTTCCGCTATGCTGCGTAAATCTTTTTCATTGAGTTTTGACAGGATCAAGTTGCCGATTTTATCCTTTTTAAAACCGCCGGTTTCATCCGGAATTGGAGCGCCGGAAGGCTCTCCGATCCCGTAAACAAAGATTTTAACGCCTTTATCCATTGCCTTGTCGGTCTGTTGCAGACCCCGGCCCTCGTTATCTTCTCCGTCGGTGATCATTACGATTACCTTGTCAATTGCCGATTTAAAATCAAAGGCGTTCAGGGCGGTTTTGATCCCCTGGCCCATGTCGGTCCCCTGAACCGGCAGAGTGTCAACGCCGACACTGCCCAGAAACATGGCAATAGCATCATAATCAAGAGTTAAAGGGCACTGGACAAAAGCATCCCCTGCAAAAAGAACCAGTCCAATCCTATCACCTGCGGCTATCTTCAAAAAATCCGTAATCTCACGTTTGGCCCTTTCAAGCCGGTCCGGTTTTACATCCTCAGCCTGCATACTGGCAGATACATCGAGTAAAAAAACAATATCTACTCCCCTACGCTGCACTTCCTGTAGATGAAAGCCCCACCTTGGCCCGGCGCAGGCCAGAATTATAAAAAAAACCGCAATTACGAGAAAAAAACCTTTAAAAAAAATTATTCCCCTCTTGATCGGCGCGGTCAGAGCCGGCAAGAGGTCAGGATCAGCAAAAAGTTTCAGTCCGGCTCTTTTTTTACGATACTCAAATAGAATCAAAAATATTATCACCGGAAGAATAAACAAAAGATAAAAGGCCCAGTTAGATTCAAACTTCACGGCAGCCTCCTGATGATTAAACTCTTCATAAGAATTTCTACGATAAGAATCAATAAAGCCGGAATTAAAAAATATTTATATAATTCTTCAAAGTTAAAAAACTGTTTTACCTTAATTTCAGTTGTCTCCAGCCTGTCAATCAAGTCGTAAATTTCTTGCAGCTTTTTACTGTCAGATGCGCGAAAATATTGCCCTGTTCCTGTTTCCGCAATCTGTTTTAATGTTTCTTCATCCAGATCCACATTTACTTTTTGAATCCGTTTACCAAATATTGTCTCAACCATAAAGGGCGCGGGTCCAAATCCTCCCACACCAATGGTATATATTTTGGCATTGATTGCGGCCGCCGCTTCAGCCGCCTGCACCGGATCGATCCCGCCGGCATTATTCCGACCGTCTGTCAGAAGAATCAAAATCTTCGATTCAGCCTTAATGTTTTTTAATCTTTTGGCTCCCAGCGCAACTGCCAGGCCGATAGCAGTGCTGTCTCCGGCCATACCGATTTTCATGCTGTCCACCAGATTGAGAAGCAGTCCCTTGTCCATGGTCAAAGGGCATTGGGTAAAGGCTTTTTCACCAAAAACAATCAGCCCGATCCGGTCATGCTCGCGCTTGCTGATAAAATCATGCACAACCTGCTTAACAGCCTCAAGCCGGTCAACTCGCTCTTGATCTATAAAAAAATCAAGGGCCCGCATGGAGCCTGAAGTATCAAGACAAAGGATTATATCGACCCCTGAAGTGTTTACTTCAGAAGAGATATTATACTTCTGGGGTCGCCCGGCAGCAATAACCAGTAGAATCAAAACGATTACTCTTAAAAGAAGCGGTATTTTGAATAGCAAAAACGATCCCCTGCCAACCAGTCGGCCTAAATCCGAAGCGCCGGAAAAAGTTATGGCCTCAGGCTTTCGCCGGTATGCCAGCAGGCCGCCGCCGACAATCAAAACCAGCAGAAACAGGAGATAGGGATATGCGAACCTGTACATTTTATACTTCCTTTGGTTTTGTCCGGTTGATATATTCCAGCGACAAAGAGACCTGTTCCTCAAAAGCTGTTTTGCTCATAAAAGCATCTGCAAATTTTACCAGATCAATCCTTTTCAGAAGATTGAGCAGTTGAATATCGCCCTTATCTTTGACTAATCCGGCTATTTCATGGGTGGTCATCTCAAGCGCGTTAAAATTCCTGATCGCCCCCATATATTCACGTAAAATTTCCGACAGTATAAAACAAAACGCTTTCCCGTCCCTGCCATCAGGAATTCCCGGTGCCACCAGCTCATCAATCCGGTTTAAGGCTTTCAGATAAGGCACTTGAGCAGGAACTTTCAGGTCGGACTTTCGGCGTTGGTGGTATTTAAAAATAAAATAGATTGCAATAATCACAAGTATAATCAAAACCGCGGCCAGAACCAGCAAAAGAATCCGCTTGATTCCGTACTCTGTGAATATAAGCTCTTTGATCGGCCGCAAAAGATTTTCCGCTGGCTTAACCTTGATTAAAGGCTCCACCGCCAAAACAGCCGGATTACTCTTCAGAGTCTTTTGCTTGCCATTCTGATCATATACATAAATTTCAAGGCCGGGCAGGTTAATATCTTCCATGGAATCCACAAACATATCAATCTCAATCCCATTTGCCCGTTTACTTTTTTTTAAGATATCAAAATCATTTAAATCTGTAATTTTCGGGTTGTCAGGAAGTTTAAATCCTGCCGGGACTTCAAAACTCAGACGCAACGTTATAATATCTCCGGGTACGGCCTTTTTTTGGATAAATTCCGCGCGCACCGCATAATCAGCATAATTACCTGCAATAATTTTACCGGGAATCAAACAATCACTTATAAAAAGAGAAATAACTATTATTATCAAAAAAAAATAACGTTTCATCATCGGCGCCCTTTTTCCATAAAATATCTCATCAAGGGCTTAATTGCAGATTGGTTGGTGTTAAGTTCAATCAGGGAGACCCCGCACCTGGAACAGATACTTTTAATATCCTGCTCTTTTTTTTGTCTTTCTTCCTGCCATAAACGTCTTACCCTCCGACTTGAGGTGTTAACCTGGCAGATTTCACCGGATTCAGGATCCGTAAAACTTATCAGTCCCATATCCGGCAGACTTTTTTCAGCATCATCCTCGACCCGTATCATCGTAAGGTCATGTTTGCTGGAAGTTATCCTTAAAACCTTTTCATAACCGGCATCCATAAAATCGGAAAGCAGGAAAACAATACTGTTGCGCTTAATTGTTCGGTTCAGGTAAGTAAGCGCGGATTCAATATTAGTCCCTTTCGCAGATTCCTCATGGGTAAAAATCTCCTTGATCAGGCGCCAGACATAGGCGCTCCCTTTTTGGGGAGGAATAAATTTTTCCACCCTGGAAGTAAACAGGATAGCGCCGACCTTATCATTGGTCTTGATTGCCAGAAAAGCCAGGGTTCCTGCGACTTCCGCGAGCAAGTCTCTTTTGAAACGCTGCTTGCTGGCAAACAGGTTGGAGGCTGAAAGATCAATTACCAGGATTACAGTGAGTTCCCGCTCTTCATGAAACATTTTGACAAAAGGCCGACCAAACCTGGCTGAAACATTCCAGTCAATGGAACGAATATCATCCCCTGGAATATATTCCCGGACTTCGGCAAACTCCATCCCCTGGCCCTTAAAGGCGCTGGTATATTGCCCTGCAAACATTTCATCGGCGAGATAACGGGTCCGAAAATGAAACCTTTGAATCGTTTTAATAAGTTCTTTTGACAGCATAACGGATCAGGGCACTTCCAGCCGCTCTAAAATCTGAAAAATAATATCATCAGTAGAAAGGCCATCGGCTTCGGCCTCATAACTGAGTAAAATCCGGTGCCTCAGCACATCCGGAGCCATGCTTTTAACATCCTGGGGCGTAACATATCCCCGACCTGAAAGAAAAGCATGCGCCCTGGCAGCCAGACCCAGAAAAATAGATGCCCGGGGTGATGCCCCGTACGCAATCATATGGCGCAAGTCAAGATTAAAATCAGCCGGTTTCCTGGTAGCATTAACCATACGCACAATATAGTTCAGCACTTTTTCTTCCATATGAATTCGACCAACTAAATTTTTAGCAGCAGCAAAAACAGAAAGATCGACTTTTTTTACGGGGATGTCATCAATGCCGCTGTAAACCCGTTTCATTATTTCTTTTTCCTCGGATTCTGCAGGATAATCTATTTTGATTTTAAGCATAAAGCGATCAACCTGAGCCTCGGGCAGAGGATATGTCCCCTCCTGCTCAATCGGGTTCTGGGTGGCCAGCACCAGGAATGGGAGCGGCAGCATAAAAGTTTCGTTTCCTACCGTAACCTGTTTCTCCTGCATCGCCTCCAGCAGAGCGCTCTGCACCTTGGCCGGGGCCCGATTAATTTCGTCCGCCAGAATTATATTATGAAATATCGGCCCCTTCTTAACCTCAAACTTAGACGTATCCGGCCGATAAATCTGGGTTCCGGTAATATCAGCCGGAAGGAGATCCGGAGTAAACTGGATTCTCTGAAAACTTAAATCAATAATAGATGCCAGCCGCTTTACAGCAGTTGTCTTTGCAAGTCCGGGCAACCCTTCAATCAAAAGATGCCCGTCACAAAGCATACCGATCAAAAGCCGGTCAATCAGATTCTTTTGACCAACAATAACCTTTTCCAGCTCAGTTACAACAATCCTGACAGCTACACTTTTCTGTTCTATCCGTTCAGTTAATTCTTGTATTTCCATAATTCTTACGATCCTTCCTTCGTAATTCTACATTCCTTGTTCCTAACCTTTCCGAATGTACATTATCCACAGAATTGCACTCATAACGACACCATATTTTTCGTTCCTTGATATTTGTCAAATATTTTCCTTCCAGAATCACCACAACACTTTTGCCGTTATCTAATGCTCTCCGTAGATAAAGAATACCTTTGCCAGACCGCCCTGACAAGTTTAAAGGACTCGGCGTGCTTGACAAACTGATCCAGGGCATTGAGATAAACATTGGCGAAAAACTGGCTGTTCAGGTTGCCGATGGGCAACCCCTTTATAATGCAAGACTTTTTCAATTACCTTCAGCCTTCAGCCTTCCACCTTCAGCCTTTAAACCGTCGCCGGCTCTTCTTATCAGATCATTCGGCAAATAGTCATTATTAAGGCTGATGCTCACCCTGCTTCCCGGCTGAGCAAATGATAAAGACTCTCCATTTTGGTCGATGATTTGTTTTATTTTATCTTTTAGTGAAGGACCTTTTCTCGTAAGAATTTCGACAACATCTCCCTTAAATATCTTATTGCGCACATCAATATTTACGCTCTGCCGGCCGGATGTTTCTATTATCTTTCCGATAAATACCTGCCCTGGATTTTTATAATCTGCAAAATTCGGTGATATCTGTTCCGGATCAGCAAAATAAAAACCAGTGCAGTAGCCTCTGTGACTGATCTTGTTCAACTCGTCAATCCAGTATTTTTGTACTTTAAATCCATCAGGATTTTCATAATACAAGTCTATTGCTTCCCTGTAAACTTTAACCGCAGATGCGACGTAGTTAATTCCCTTCATGCGGCCTTCTATTTTAAGTGAGGATAAGCCTGATTCTATTATTTCAGGTATGTGTTCTATCATACAGAGATCCCTTGAGTTGAGAATATATGCGCCGCTGTTATTTTCTTCTATTGGAAAGTACTCGCCAGGCCGTTTCGCTTCCACAACCGCATACTTCCACCTGCATGGATGGGAACATTCGCCTAAATTGCTGCTGCGATTTGTCATAAAACTGCTGAGGAGACACCGTCCGGAATATGAGATGCACATGGAGCCGTGGATAAATGCTTCAATTTCTATTGAACTGCGTGAAACAATTTCCTTTATTTCTTTTAAAGAGAGTTCTCTTGCGATGTTTATTCTTTTAATGCCGAATTTTTCCCAGAATAGAATACTTTTGTAGTTGGTTGTATTAGCCTGGGTGCTGAGATGCAGAGGTATTTGCGGTATGATTTTACTTGCTTCCATCAATATGCCGGGATCAGCGATTATGACGGCATCCGGACATATATCGCCCAGTTCTTTTAAATACTCCTTGATTGCTTTCTGCTCCGGATTCCTTGAATATATATTACATGCTACATAAACTTTAATGCGTTGATCGTGGGCAAATTTAACTGCTTTGCGCATTTCATCTATGGTAAAATTCCCGGAGAAGTTTCTGAGGCTGAACTCTTTGCCTGCAAGGTAAACAGCATCTGCTCCATAGCGTATTGCTATTTCAAGCTTTTCAAAATTACCTGCCGGCGCAAGAAGCTCTATTTTTCTGTTTCTTTTTGACATAATCGGCGAATTGCAGTTTTCAGGCTGTCCTGCCACGGCTTGATATTTATCCCAAAGTTCTTTTTTATAAGACCGCAGTCAAGTGCGGAAAAACAAGGCCTTGTCGCTTTTGTCGGATACTCGGCAGTCGAAATCGGCTTAACATCTTTTGTCTTAATTGAGATATACTGCCTTGCCAGGCTAAGTATCTCTTCCGTAAACCCGTGCCATGTTGTTATCCCTTGACCGCAATAGTGATAAGTTCCCCACGTTATATCGGGATTGTATTTTATCCTGGAAATAATGTTCAGTATAGCCGCAGCCAGATCAGCCGCACTGGTTGGAGAACCGAACTGGTCGGCGACAACAGATATGACTTGTTTTTCTCTACCCAATCTCAGCATTGTTTTCACAAAGTTTTGTCCGTGTACCCCATACAACCATGCGGTCCGCAATATAACATGCTTTTTTAACCGTGATCGGACTTCATTTTCTCCTTCTTGTTTGCTTTTGCCGTAAATACTTAATGGAGATACCGGATCCGACTCTATATAAGGAGAGCTTTTTTTGCCATCAAAGATAAAATCGGTTGAGATGTGGATTAACGGGATTTCAAACTTTGCACAGGCTTCGGCCAGATTGGCAGGGCCATCTCTGTTTACCGCAAAAGCAAGATTCTGCTCTGTCTCTGCTTTATCAACATTTGTATATGCGGCTGCATTTACAACGAGAAAAGGTTGAAATTTTTCCAGCCTGTGTTTAACCTGAGTCTTATCAGTTATGTCTAAATCGGGAAGATTAGCGGGTAATATTTCATAACCAAAATCATTGCCCTGAATTAAAAGTTCATGTCCAAGCTGACCTTTTGAGCCGGTTACAAGAATTTTCATGGTTTTTTCTCAAGAATTGAAAGTTGTTCGGGAAGAAGCTCGCACATACATGGATAATGCTTATCCTTTTCTGAAATTACAGGATCTTTAACAGGCCAGTCTATACCAATATCCGGGTCAGACCATATTATTCCACCTTCGTCATCAGGTGCATAAAAATCCGAACATTTATATGAAAAATGTGCTGTCTTGCTGAGTACGCAGAAGCCATGAGCAAAGCCTTCCGGTATAAACATCTGGCGTTTGTTTTGCTCCGAAAGAACAACACCTGTCCAGTTGCCGAATGTCAGCGAACCCTTTCTGATATCAACAGCCACGTCAAATATTTCACCTGTAATAACCTGAACAAGCTTTGCCTGGGGATGCCTGATCTGAAAGTGAAGGCCTCTTAAAGTGCCGCATACGGAATAAGAAAGGTTGTCCTGGACGAAACGCTGGTTAATTCCTGATTTTTGATATTTGTTTTGATTGTAGGTTTCCATGAAAAAGCCCCGGTTGTCTTTAAAGACCCTGGGCTCAATTATCAGTACGCCTTCAAGTGATGTAGTAATAATATTCATAGCATTTTTGTATCGTATTTAAGCATTTCTATTAAATATTTACCGTAATTGTTTTTTAGCAGAGGCTGAGCAAGTTTTTCCACCTGGCTTGCATCTATATAGCCCTTTCTGTAAGCTATTTCTTCAACGCATGCCACCTTGAGTCCCTGCCGGTTTTCTATCGCTTCAATAAAATTGGATGCCTGCATAAGCGTTTCATGAGTTCCGGTGTCGAGCCATGCTATTCCTCTTCCAAGCCTTTCAACGTGAAGCTTTCCCATTTTAAGATAAGCTGTGTTTACATCCGTAATCTCCAGCTCGCCTCTTGCTGAAGGCTTAAGGCCGGCGGCGATATCAAGTACCTGGTTGTCATAAAAATACAGCCCGGTGACCGCATAATTTGATTTCGGCTTATCGGGTTTTTCTTCTATGTTGACTGCCTTGCCGGAACCGTCAAATTCTACTACGCCATACCTTTGCGGATCTTTTACCCAGTATCCGAAGACAGTTGCGCCGTTATTTTTGTTTTCAGTTTTTGTTAGCTGTCCGGAAAGCCCCTGACCGTAAAATACGTTGTCGCCAAGTACCATGCATATATCGCCGTTTCCTACAAATTTGCGGCCGATGATAAATGCCTGTGCAAGTCCTTCAGGCCGTGGTTGTTCAGCATAGGAAAAAGATAAACCCCACTGGGAACCGTCACCTAAAAGCTTTTTAAAAAGCGGAAGATCCTGAGGGGTTGATATGACCAATATATCCCTTATTTCAGCAAGCATGAGAACAGACAGGGGATAGTAGATCATGGGTTTGTCATAAAGAGGCAGGAGTTGCTTGCTTACAACTCTGGTAATCGGATAGAGCCTTGAGCCTGAACCTCCGGCAAGTATTATTCCTTTCATGAGGATGTATCCTTTTTGCGGGTTTCGGGTTTGTAATAGTTCACGTTTAACTGTGAACCGTGAACGGTTATTCGCACATTTTATCCATCCAGCGGTCAATCTGGTCACGATACTCGTCGGTTCTGGTTTCCATTTTGCAAGACTTGCAAATTACTTTGGCATCGCATCAGCGGCCGAAGATTTCAGCATGTCCGCCGCAGAATATGCATACGAGTTTGAGCATTTAACAAAACCTTTATCGTAACAGTTTACGGTTTACAGTCCACGGTTTACGGTTGATCAAAACATAAAACTGTAAACCGACAACCGTGAACCGTTACCCTTCATTGATATTTTTGAAAAAATTTCTTATGTTTTCACTTTTGTTACAACATAAATCAAGACTTAAATTTGGATAGACTGAAGGCTAAAGATAGAAGCTTCCTGATAGCCTTCAGCCTTCAACCTTCAGCCTTCATCAGCCTATCCGCCTTCGGCAGCATCAGAATAAAGGGAATGCCCAGCAGACCCAGTGCGGCGCTGATTAGATAAGTGGCGTGCAGCCCAACGAGGTCGGCGATCAAACCCACTATGACAAGAATTGCCGATCTGGCCATGAAAGAAATCATCATGAAAAACCCGTTTGCAGCAGAAGGACTGTTTTTGGCATGCTCCTGGACGAGAGCCAGCATTACCGGCGTTGTTGAAAGGATGGTGAATCCTGAAAAAAGCAGTGCAAGATAACGTACCCACCCGCCGCTCCAGACAAACAGCAGTAAGCTGAGCGGCGCGCCTAACAGGGAAGCAAGTAAAATCCGACGTCGGCCGAAGCGGTCACTAAAATGGCCTGCGGCAAGAATTCCTATCACCCCTGCGGCCTCAAAAACTGTCAGACAGGCTCCTGCAAGCCAGAGATTTCCGGTTTCTATTTTAATGAATGTGGGCAGAAAAAAGGTCATTGATGCATGCATGAATCCTCTGGCAACCAGTATTGCAGTGAGCGGCAGCAAAACAAAGCGCATTTCATGCCAGGTCTCCATGGCCGATACATGGCGGCGCTTATCCACATTTACAGGCATATCTCGAAATTTAAAGTACAGCCAGCATGATGCTATCAAACCAAAAGCCATTATTGGATAGAATCCTTCAAGACCCATCAGAGAGACCGCTCCAACGGCTACCAGCGGGCCTACGGTTCTTGCCAGCTCGCCGCCTGTCATGTAGAAACTCATTCCCAGGCCTTTTTTTGTGCCGGAAAGGCGTGAGATCATAACCGGTGACGGTACATGAAAAACAGCAACGCTGATACCTGTAATAAACAAAAGGATCACCAGTACCCCGTAACTTGGAGCGAGGCCTATAAGGCTCATCGGAACAGCCGTCATCGCAGGTGCAAGTACAATAAAGTAACGGACGCTTATACGGTCGGCTAAAGTTCCAATATAAGGATTCAGAAGCGATGGAATTTGAGCAGCCGAAGCAAGGAGGCCGGCTTGTGAAAGAGACATGGAAAACTTTTCAATAAAAAGAGGCAGCAGGGGAGCAAGAAAACTGGAATAAATGTCATGGATGAAGTGGCAGATGGAAAGAGCCAGAATCTTTTCGGTCTGAAATCCGCTGGAAGAAGGTGGTAAATTTGTTTCAAATTCTTTTTTATTATTATCCGTATTCACAATCAAGCGTGCACCTTTCTGAAAAAAAAAGCATTTAGATCATCAATAAATAATAAATCATCATTTTTCGATAAGTTAATATTGATTAAGGTTTATCAGTAAGTTATATTATTAAAGTTGCAGATGGATTTTTTGAAAATATAGCCGCTTCAGGTATAGGGCTCGGTCAAAAATAGCTTGGCATTTTTGCATCCCAACTTCACCATATCTTTAATCGGTCTTCATTCGCAAAAGTCCTCGAAATAGCTCGCTATTCCTGCGGTTTTGCTCAATCGGATCGATTAAATCTACGGCAAATTTGGGCGCAAATTCTACCAAGTTATTTTTGACCGAGCCCATAATCGAATTCAAACCAGGAAAAACTTATGCATAAAATATCACCGGTCAAAAATTCAAGTGAGCTTATCAAGAAGAAAAGCTGGTGGAATAGATTAATGGAATGGCTGGCTAAAGCGAATAAAAATGTATGCCGCCATTGAAAGCCGGGCAGCAGGCCTCGCAGGTAGCGAGGCGTTAGCTATTTATTTTCCCCAGTTTAATCGCACAGAACTCACCACACATGGTACAGCCTTCTTTGCCGGCACTCTCGCTGGTTTCCAAACATGCCCTTACTTTTTCAGGGTCTATAGAAAGGTTTACCTGACCTTCCCAGTTGAATTCATCTCTGTATTTTGCCATGAGTAAATCTTTTTCAATTGCGCCGGGAACCCCCTTTGCGATGTCTGCAATGTGTGCGGCAATTTTTGAAGCAATTATACCTTCTTTTACATCTTCTATAGTAGGTAGTCTTAAGTGCTCCGCCGGAGTAACATAACACAGGAAGTCTGCGCCGGCTGATCCGGCAATGGCTCCTCCAATAGCGGCAGTAATATGGTCATAGCCAGGAGCTATGTCTGTGGGAATTGGACCAAGTACATAGAATGGAGCTCCCTGGCAAAGACTTTTTTCCAGCTCAACATTAGCCTTAATTTCTCTGATTGGAACATGTCCGGGGCCTTCAATCATAACCTGAACACCTTGATCTCTTGCTCTTTTTGTAAGTTCGCCAAGGGTTATCAGTTCTTCAACCTGTGCCCTGTCAGTTGCATCGGCAATACATCCCGGCCTCAAACCATCGCCGAGACTGAGGACCATGTCATAATGCCCGGCTATTTCAAGTAATTTATCATATTGTTCATAGAGAGGATTTTCTCTTTTGTTACATCTTATCCAATTAGCTAAAAAAGATCCTCCTCTGCTGACAATGCCTAAATGACGCCCTCCAATTTCAAGACAGCCAATACTTTTTTTTGTTATCCCGCAATGAACTGTAATAAAATCTACACCGTCTTCACCATTTTCTTCTATGACCCTGAACATGTCTTCAGCGGTCATTTCAACGATAGCTTTTTTAGAATTCAGCATCTGAACTGCCGCCTGATATATAGGTACTGTTCCAATTACCAATGATGATTCTTTGATAATTGCTTTTCTTATCGCTTTGATATCGCCGCCTGTAGAGAGATCCATAATAGTATCTGCTCCGGCAGCAACAGATACTCTTACCTTCTTGAGCTCTAAATCAATATCTGTACGGTCTTTTGACGTTCCGATATTGGCGTTGACTTTTGTTTTTAAACCCTTACCAATTGCGAGAGGTGAAATGGATTTGTGCTTTTTGTTTCTTATTACTACTATATTACCATTTTCAACTCCCTTGCGAATGAATTCAGGATCAACTCCTTCATATTCGGCACATATCTCCATTTCTTCTGAGATTTTATTTTTACGGGCCATTTCTAATTGAGTCATAATCTATATCTCCGTTTTTGCAATAATAAGCTCTGCTATTTTCTTTCCTGAGAGAAGCATTCCTCCGAAGATTGGACCCATTCTGGGACCTCCGAAAGCAGCGTTTGCCGACATTCCTGCGACATATACGCCCGGGCAGATTTCTCTTGTATTTTCAATTGTCAGCTTTTCTGCCTTCTCTGCCCACATGGACCGTTCGCCCATTACTCCCCCGCTTTCAGTATTTAACTTCATATCTGCTTTTCGCTCAATAACATTAAGCATTTCTGTTGCATGTCCTGTTGCATCAACAACATTTTTTGCCATAATTGTAAGGGGGTCAACATGAAGTCCTGTCATTTCCACAGGTGACCATGTAATGACAAGGCCAACTACACGATTTTCCCGAATTACAACGTCTTCCACACTCATACAATTAAAGATTTTTGCCCCAGCCTTAGTTGCATATGAGCATATCGTGGTAATGGATTCAACGGCGTCTGCTGTAAAATATCCCGGCTGATATTCTCTTGTTTTTATATCAAAAATATCCAGTATTTCTTTGCCTTCTTTTTGTACCACTATTTCGTTAAACATCATTCCGCCGCCCCACATTCCGCCGCCTATACTTAACTTGCGTTCATAAAGAGCTACTTTTTTGCCGGCTTTTGCCAGAAAATACGCTGCTACAAGTCCGGATGGGCCTCCGCCGACGATTGCAGTATCAACCTCTGTATATTCCAGAAATTTTTGTGAAAAACGGTCTATTATTGCTTTGGTTATTATAACTTCATTTAATGCCATAATATTATTAATCTCCTTTTTAAGTAACGGTTCAGGGTTGATCAAAACATAAAACTGTTAACTGTAAACCGATAACTGTTATCTTATTAATTAGTTAAAAAAATACTTACAAGACTTTCAACCTTTTTGATATACTCAATACCTTATCGACAACATCAGCAGGCTTTTTACCTATAACCCTTATCATCGGCTCCTTGCCTAAATCACCGCGGTCAAAAATTATATCTGGTATTGAATTCCTCTTTGAAAGTACGGAATTAATTCCCCATTTTAAAGAATAACTATCTTTAGACTTGGTATCATCAGGCTCACCGGAACGGTCAAAATTATCCACATCAAATCCCAATGCTATGCATATGCCGATAATGTCTTCGGAAAACCTTATATTCATAGCGCATCGGTTGTCCGCATTATATTTCATGGCACTCAGGATTATGTCGGCAATATGACTGGAAGCGCCAAAAGCGGGATCACATAAAGTTCCGGTTTCTTCTCCAATCCTGATAATTCGCCCCGGTATGGCTGCAATGTCTTCTGCCTTGTTTGCATAGGGTAGGGCATAACCCAGGTTTGATTGTACTTCGGGAATAATATTTCCGCATTTTTCCGCATTTAATCTTTGCAGGGCAGCTTTAAGTTTTTGAATACAGTCATACCGTTCAATTTCCTGCAGAACATGGGCAAGGTGGTTTGTCGGACCATGTCCGCTGCCTATATTCAGAGAAAAACGTATGGCGGTAGTTGTGTATTCTTTTGCTGTTTTTACTGCCTCAAAAACAGATTTTCCCTCAGCAAGCTTTGTAGCAATAGCAGCGGAAAATGTACATCCGGTACCATGAGTATTTTTCGTATCTATCCTCTCAGAAGTAAACTCGTGAAAGTTTTTTCCATCATACAAAATGTCCACGGGATTGCCGGCAAGATGTCCACCCTTTACAACTACGTTTTTTGCCCCTAACCCGCAGATAATTTCGGCTGATTTTTTCATATCGTCAATAGATGATACCTTGATTTTAGCCAGTTCTTCAGCTTCAGGAATATTTGGTGTAATTATAAGAGCTAAGGGCAAAAGTTCTTCAATCAGGGATTTTTTTGCTTCATTTACTATAAGTGGAGCCCCTCCTTTTGCCACCATTACAGGATCTACAACAAGCTTGTTTATTCCATATTGCCGCAGCTTTTTAGAAACCACTCTTATTATTTTGGAATTGGCCAGCATCCCGGTTTTGGCTGCATCAATTCCTATATCTGTGGCCACGGAATCAAACTGCTTTTCTACAAAATCTTCCGGGACTTCATAAACCCCTTGTACGCCAAGGGTATTTTGAGCGGTCAAAGCAGTTATGACACTCATCCCGAATCCGCCCAAGACGGTGATAGTCTTCAAATCCGCCTGTATCCCCGCTCCTCCGCCTGAATCCGATCCGGCGATGGTTAGAACCCTGCTAACGCCCATGACTTATCTCCTTTTTCAAAGGTCTCGAGTTAATCCTGTAAATTAAAAAAGGCCGATACCTTCCTTACCGGAGATATGGCCCTTTGAAAATGAAAACGTAACAAAATTTTAGTTTCCGCTCCCTACGCTGGTATAATCCAGGTCAGGTTCAAAGGGTATTTTCTCAGCCGGACAGGCACCCCTGCAATTATTATGTATTTACCTCAACTATTTCATATAA